>CAIYQS010000247.1 GCA_903928395.1 uncultured Actinomycetes bacterium
AAATATGGAAATATGTGGTTTGCTCGCAGTAGAAAAAACTATTTGAGAGTGAGACATCCACCAAGACATCTGCTGAGTGACTGGTTTCTTTTGATTTGCTCGCCCCCATGCGTCCCCCTCCCAATACAAAATTGGACGACCTCGAATTGCACTGAGCAGTTGAGAAAATTCAGATGATATTTTTGGAAATCCATTCGGGCTCAGGACAATCAAAGCATCATAATTTAGATTGGAAAGTGCGGACTTAACTCTTTCGAAAGCTGGTTTAAGGTCGAAACCTTCCTTGTATGAAACGCTCTCACAAGAATCAATTTCTCCAGTTTCGACGAGAAGTTCAAAACCGTTAATCTGGCCAGCTGCTTGACCAGGTGAGGCTTCATTTGTCAGGAGTAGAAGTCGAGGTTTGATGACATGCCCCTTTTCGATTCACGGAACTTAACTGTAACATTAGTCTTGATTTAGTTAGTAGATTAAGTTTAAAGTACAATATCTATTATGGTAGATATGCCTGTGGTATGTCAGAGTTTGCTGACGATATCGTTTTTAGGAGCTTGTTGATGAAAATCAGAATGTTAATCCGGACTTTATTTCCTATTTTGCCAGGCATATTGAGAAACTTTTTCTACCTATTCAAATCTGATCCAACGCAATGTGGCGAACATCAATTTCTTAGTAAAAAATTTCCGGATCGATGTCAAATGAGATACTTAGAGTTAGGTGCGTTCCATCCAATCTACTTCAGTAATTCAATCTATTTCAGAAGAATGGATGGCTTGGTATAAGTTATGATCCGAATCCTGATTTTAGAATTTTATGGCGTATATTTAGACGAGGTGATATCTTCGTGAATAAGGCAGTCACCCCGCAAGAGTCAAAAAGAGGATATTCCCAATTCTTTTTTATGGAAAGAGGTATTGATGGCACTTCATCTCTCCTTGAAACGCATGCATCCAGCCATGCAGAGAAATTTGGAATATCCTATCGGCCCGATTATGTTCCTTCGATATCAATCAGAGAAGTTTTAGAAAGCTACTTTAAGGAATCAGAACAGTCACCTGATTTAATGCTCATAGATATTGAGGGCATGGACAACGAGATATTGAAGTCTCTGTGCGCCATCAAGGATGTGAGGCTACTACCGAGATGGATTTTCATGGAAACTCTCGAGGGAAAATTAGACGAAGCAATTTCGATTTCGAGTGAGAAATACGAACTGGTTGGTCAAGTGGGTCCCAATATTTTGCTCTCAGCTCTGTTTGAGCCCAATATACTTGACGCGTGATTGTCCAGGGATAGTTATGGGTTGATAAGGCCCGAATCACATGACCCTCAAAGACCAATTAGGGACTTTATGAAGTAGAGTTCACATGTACAGTACTGTTCGAACGTTATTCAATTTTGAGTAAAGAACAGCTCCGAAGCGGAACTATTCTATTCCGTGACGTACACCTTAGAGACGAAGTCCCAGAATATGAAAAGCCACATTAGCCGCCAGGAAAATAGTGATCTTCGAAAGGCTCAAAATCTGTGAGCAGTGAGAAATACAGACCAGATATTGATGGCTTAAGGGCCATCGCAGTCCTAGCTGTGGTTGGCTACCACTTTAATACTTTGAAGACTATAACTAAAGCCGGCTTTATTGGAGTTGATGTTTTTTTCGTTATTTCTGGGTACTTGATAACACAAATACTTTTTTCAAATATTGATTCCGATAATTGGATTCGAAAATTCTACGTACGTCGTATACGACGGATATTTCCAGCACTTATACTAATTATTTTTACAACCATGGTTGCTGGAGCACTATTGATGTTGCCTTTTGAGTTCAGAAATTTAGGTAAGGAAGTAATTGGTGGAAGTTCTTTTTCCTCCAACATTATCTACTTACAGCAAACAGGATACTTTGATACTACTTCGCAAGAGAAGCCACTACTTCATCTTTGGAGCCTTGGCATAGAAGAACAGTTCTATATTTTTTACCCAATTTTACTTTATTTGAGTTTAAAATTTCGCCTAAACGTGACTTTCATTATTGCTGCCTTTACTTTTGCATCGTTCAGTTATTGCCAATGGATTTCCCTCAGTAACCAAGAGTTAGCTTTTTATTCACCCGTATCTCGAGCTTGGGAATTAGGAATCGGCGGGCTGATTGCGAGCTATAATCTGAGACGATCACTTAAATGTGTAAAGCACCTGGGTAACATCGGGTTCATTCTTTTGATTTTTAGTTTTATTGTAATCAATAGTGGTAAAAATTGGCCAGGTCCACTTACAATTTTTCCTGTCGTTGCTGCGGCAGCGATTCTCGGTGATACATCGCGGGTATCTATCAAGAGTAAGATTCTTTCAAACAGATTCTTAGTTTATATCGGGAAAATAAGTTACCCCTTGTACCTTTGGCATTGGCCAGTTTGGGTATTTTTTTCATATGTGCGCGGAGTTCCTGTTAAGTATGACAAAATATTTCTTTTAGTCTTGAGTATTTTGCTCGCGAGTCTCACTTACCATTTTCTGGAAATTCCGATCAGAAACAGAGTTTCTAAGACAAATTGGGTCCCCAAGTTATCCGTAGCAATGGTGGCAATTCTTGCTAGTGGAACTGTCTTGACACTTTCAAATGGTTTTCCCTCAAGAATTAACAGACATATGAGTTTAGAATATAGCAAGAATCTTAGTTTGCAATTTACTCCCCCGCCATTTCAAGATGAGAATTGTGTAGAAAAATTTCCGAACCCAAAAGCAAAGGATTATGCTTGGTGGTTTTGTAGATCAAATAGTGTCAAGCCCCCGACTATGTTGCTTCTGGGAAACAGTTTTGCAAATCAATACTATGACGGGATTGTAAGAGAAAGCTACTTTCGCAACCAATC
>CAIYQS010000248.1 GCA_903928395.1 uncultured Actinomycetes bacterium
ATCCTGTCCCGAGCCACTCTTGTATTTCAATGGGTTGAAGAATTGCCCGGAATCGAATTTAGAAGTGCAGTTACTTCGGACTCTTTGTATCGGCGATGTCCACCAAGCGTGCGGATACTTGTTAACTTTCCGGCTTTTGCCCAACGCGTAACTGTTTTTGGATCTACTCGAAATAAGGCAGCAACTTCCGATGGCGTCAGCAAAGTCTCTTGTTCGCTCATCGTCGCCCCCATTGGTGAATTGGCGAAATGTCCATTTCGCACCGATATGGGTGCAGTATTCCCGTTACAAGACCGTTATGACAAGGGGTTGAACGATAAATTTCTCAGATTAGGTGGCTTGCTCAAGAGCGGCCACTTTGCGCCACCTCGAGATTAAACGTTCGTAGCCCAGCCCCGCTTTTGCGCCATCCCCGGTGGAGAGTCCGCCCAAAGAAAGTTGAATATCCTCAACTGAGGTGTCGGCAGATAGCCCTTCAAATCCATCTTCTTTAAGGGTCTGCTCCAAATACCTAGCTAAACCTCCGTAATCCAACTCAACTATCGATTGCGGATGGAACATGTTGAGCCATTCCAACAGGTCAGCAATCTCCCCTTCGATTGGACCATTTCCAAATGCTTCAACAACACTTTGGTGTGTAAACATGCAACGCTTTTTAGCGCTCGAAATGGATGTTCGCAGGTAAGTGAAAGGACCGTTTTCATTACTTCCTCTGGAGCGATCACTCGGATCAAAGAGAGAGAACCAGCGCGGAGGGATAACCCACGTTGCGGTCAGAATATGTGGAACTTTGTCTTCGACTGTTTCAGAGTTAATCAAAATTGCTTCTTCGACATTTTCAGGTACAAAGTAACGGGCAACATTTACTGGCATCGATTCTTTAAATCTTGAAAGTGCCGCCCACGATCTAGCTGCAGTTGACCAAGGTGCAACGTATCGGTTTCCTTCAAATTCTAAGACGTGCGCGCCATCGGCAGTGAGTGCGGGTGGTTCAGAAGAAATCAGGCGACGGAGTGCACGAATTTGTTCGTCGTATCCAGTTGAAGAAGTAGCTGGAATTGCTTGCCAGCGCAACCGCTCTGCAGGTTCAAATGCATCCATTGGCTCATACACCCGAAGAGATGCGACGTACGGAGTTGGATGCATTGGTTCAGTACCTATTGAAACTTAGTGATGAACAAACAATTATGCGCGTTTGGCGTAATTATCATCTTCATTGTCGTTTAGGTACTGATCTTCATCGCTTTCGTCGGTCACCGTTGTACTCGTCGAACTTGCCGGTGAGGACTCATGAAGTTCTTTTGCTAAACGCTCTAGATCCATATCTGGACCAGAATATTTAAGATCGCGTGCGACCCGGGTCGCCTTAGCTTTCTGTCGGCCACGCCCCATAGCGAGACCTCCTTCTTCTATGTATCTATTCGTCTATGTAAATATCGTCAGGTGCGAAGGTTATCGTGGTTGGTAGATACCTACCAACGCAGAACCTTTTTCGGCGGTTTTACGCTCAATTACCCCACAGGCCCAGGCCTTCATACCCCTAGCCGCAAGGCTACGGAGCGCCAGATCGGCTGAAACGGGGTCAACGACAGCCACCATCCCGATGCCGCAATTCCATGTCTGCTCCATATCCCCGGTTGGAACCCCACCCAGGCGGGCCAAGTACTCCATTTCGGCAGGAAGAGACCAGGTGGTGCGGTCAAATGTCGCCACAAGTTCCTGGGGGATAACCCGTGCGGTATTAGCCGCGATTCCACCGCCAGTAATGTGGGCAAAACCATGCAAACTGGATTTGAGCCCTTTGTGAAGCGCAAGACAATCCAGCGAATAAATTTCTGTTGGGATCAAAAGTGTTTCCCCGAGAGTTTTTCCGAATTCAGCAACATACGTGTCAAGGGACAGGTTCTTTGTCTTAAGGATATGTCTGACAAGTGAGAAGCCGTTTGCATGCAATCCCGATGCCGGCATCGCGATAATAACATCGCCAGCTCGAACTAAATGCTCACCTAGCAAATTTTCGTAATCGACCGCGCCCGTTGCTGCTCCGGCAATATCGAATTCATCAATTTCAAGTAATCCAGGATGTTCGGCGGTCTCGCCACCCACAAGTGCGGTCCCAGCCTTTTGGCAACCAATCGCGATGCCGCGAACAATTTCTGCAATCCGTTCCGGAAAAACTTTTCCGACTGCAATGTAATCGATCATAAAAAGTGGCTCGGCACCGCAAACAACCAAATCATCCACGACCATCGCAACTAAATCTTCACCGATGGTGTCGTATTTTGAAAGCGCACGAGCAATTTCTGTTTTTGTTCCAACACCATCTGTCGATGTTGCGAGCAGTGGGCGATTAAATTTCTTGAGTGCGGAGACATCAAAGAGTCCGGCAAATCCGCCAATATCACCGATGACTTCAGCACGGCGAGCTTTTGCAAGATGTGCCTTCATTAATTCAACGGCACGATCTCCAGCAACAATGTCAACACCAGCACCTGCATACGTCGCTGAGTCTTGCGGGGTCATTCGTATCTATTCACAATCTCAAGCAAATTCTTACCAGCCGATAAGTCAGCTGGGATATCGATGGGATATTGACCAGTAAAACAGGCGGTGCATAATTTGGACTCTGCGATGGTTGTTGCTTCGATCATGCCTTCCATCGAGACATATCCGAGCGAATCAGCCCCGATGGAACGCCGAATTTCCTCGACTTCTAGTCCTGCCGCAATTAACTCGGCACGAGAAGCAAAATCGATGCCGTAATAACACGGCCACTTAACTGGCGGAGAAGATATGCGGACGTGGATTTCAAGCGCTCCCGCCTCACGCAACATCCGAACTAATGCACGTTGTGTATTGCCACGAACAATCGAGTCATCAACTACAACTATCCGCTTTCCTTCGATCACGTCTCGGAGTGGATTTAACTTCAGACGAATGCCCAATTGGCGAATGGTCTGGCTTGGTTGAATAAAAGTTCTGCCAACATACGAGTTCTTTACTAGGCCGGCACCGTAAGGAATTCCGGATTGGCGCGCATAACCTACTGCGGCAGGTGTGCCTGACTCGGGAACAGGAATAACTAAGTCAGCTTGGACTGGATGTTCCTTTGCTAATTGTGCACCGAGCGCGACGCGTGTTGTATGCACATTACGCCCTGCAATAGATGTGTCGGGGCGCGCCAGATACACGTATTCAAAGACACAGCCCTTTGGTTCAGGAGTCGCCCAGCGAGTTGAACGAAGCCCGTTCTCATCAATCGCAATGAATTCACCGCATTCAACTTCGCGAATGAAGGAAGCACCCACAATATCCAACGCTGCAGATTCTGAAGCTACAACCCAACCGTGATCTAACTTGCCGATAACAAGCGGCCTAACTCCATTTCGGTCGCGCGCGGCGTAAAGCGTATTCTCATCCATGAATACCAGCGAGAAGGCACCCTTGAGCATAGGCAAAATCGCGAGCGCTGAACTTTCGAAATTTTTTCCTTCTTGGGCCGCGATTAATGCTGTCATGATTTCGGTGTCAGTTGTTGCGTGCATGCCGTGATCATTCTTGGGCGCAATCCGCGCAAGCGTCTCGGCCAAATCGCCAGTATTAGTTAAGTTCCCATTGTGAGCGAGCGCAAGCGTTCCATGGTTTGTAGATCGCAATGTCGGTTGCGCATTTGCCCAAGTCGAAGATCCAGTCGTGGAGTAACGACAGTGTCCAATTGCTAATTTGCCAGTGAGAGTTGCAAGATCGTTTTCGGTAAATACTTGCGAAACCAGACCCATGTCTTTGTAAACAACAATTCGCTTACCGTCAGATGTTGCAATACCGGCGGATTCCTGACCGCGATGCTGTAAGGCATAAAGCCCATAGAAAGTTAGCTTTGCGACCTCTTCATCGGGGGCCCAAACTCCAAATACTCCACACTCGTCCTGCGGACCTTTTTCAACGCCCGACACCTCAAAAGTGAGTTTGCCATCTGGGCGCCTTGTCATTCTGTAATCCTAATTGTCCGCGCGAGCTGCTGAAACAACCCTGATAAGTCAGATCGTTCTCCGCTCGCGGTGATTCGACCATCCGCAATGGCATCTTCCCAGTGGAGTGAGCCAGCGATTAGCCCAAAAAGTTCATCTGCGCCCATTTCAACGACATTGGGCGGTGTACCTCTGGTGTGTTTCGGGCCTTCGCAACATTGAATTGCAGCGTAGGGAGGCACGCGCAGTTCGACAGCATGCCCAGGTGCCAATTTACTAATCTCTTCGAGTAGCGCTTTGACCTGAGTAAGCAGCAGAGGATCGCGCGCCATATCTGTTACCTATCCGAAAAGCTTCGGGAGGGTTTCAGTGTGAGCAGTTCGAAGTTCAGAAAGCGGTATCGCGGCATGGTTAATTACGAGCGCATCGCCGCCAGAACTTCCAAGAGTGTGAAGCGGGATCTCGTACTTGCTCGCCAGCGCTTCGAGTGCTGAAACATTTACGGGATCTACAGAGACCAATACTCTGCCGGGTGTTTCAGCGAACAGTGCAGCTGCAACCCCGCCTGGGATGAATTCTCCGGGTAGTCCAATGGTGGCTCCAATGTTGTTTCGCAAAGTAGCTTCAGCGAGCGCCGCGGCGAGGCCACCATCGCTTAAATCGTGAGCAGATTCAAAGAGCGGCTGCGCTTCGAGCAAGAGTTGAGTGAGTCGAATTTCGGTACCAACATCAGGAGTAGGTGCATGATCTCCCAACTGGCCGTGCAGGTGTGCCCATTCTGAACCACTGAAATTATCATCGGTATTTCCGATTTGAATTAATTGAAGCCCCGCCGATGGAATGCCCATTTTGGTTCGAGTACGAACATCTTGAATAACTCCGAGAACCGCGATTACAGGAGTTGGCAATATTGCGACGGCGCCGGTTTGGTTATAAAACGAGACATTACCGCCGGTTACGGGAAGCCCCATTTCAAGACAAATATCTGCTAATCCGCGGACAGTTTCAGCGAATTGCCACATGACTCCGGGATCCTCAGGGGAACCAAAGTTTAAACAGTTAGTAACTGCAAGAGGTTTTGCACCGGTCGTGGCTATGTTGCGACAAGATTCAAGAAGTGCAAGTTTTGCGCCGTTGTATGGATCCAAATACGACCAACGTGCATTCGCATCGGTGGAAATAGCTACGCCGAGGTGAGTTTCCTCATCGATTCGCACCATTCCAGAATCTTCAGGTTGAGACAATACCGAGTTTCCTTGAACATATCGATCGTACTGATCTGTGACCCAAGATTTGTCCGCGATATTAGGAGAGGCGATCAACGCTAAAAGCTCCGCCTTAATTGCATCTTGAGTATCGAGCGTTGGAAGCGACGTTGGAACTAAAGAATC
Organism: uncultured Actinomycetes bacterium; assembly: GCA_903928395.1. Taxonomy (GTDB): domain Bacteria; phylum Actinomycetota; class Actinomycetes; order Nanopelagicales; family Nanopelagicaceae; genus PALSA-747. The sequence goes on from CAIYQS010000248.1 coordinate 5,360, forward strand.
TAGATATCCAGGCTTAGCGATGGGGCGGTTATATACGGGTCCATCATGAGCAACGGTGCGTGGTGGGACGTCTACAATCAACTCACTATTAAATGTTATTTGGAGATGTTTTCCATCGGTTACTTCCCCGATTACTGTTGCGGTGACATCCCATTTCTTACAAATCTTCATAAAGCGCGAAAGTTTTGCCGGTTCGATAATTGCGCACATTCGCTCTTGCGATTCTGACATCAAAATTTCTTCTGGAGACAAAGAGGGATCGCGAAGTGGAACTTTTTCGAGTTGAATCGACATTCCTCCCGAACCTGCAGAGGCAAGTTCGCTGGTCGCACAAGATAATCCTGCGCCGCCTAGATCTTGGATACCAATCACTAAATCTTCAGCAAATATTTCAAGGGAGCATTCGATCAAAACTTTTTCGGCGAAAGGATCACCGACTTGTACAGAAGGTCTTTTCGCCGCTTTGCCTGATGCAAATGTTTCGGAGGCGAGCACCGAAACACCACCAATTCCATCCCCACCTGTCTTTGCGCCAAAGAGCACAACAAAGTTTCCGGTGCCATGAGCAGTAGCTAGTTTGATATCTTCATGACGCATAACGCCGACACAAAGCGCATTAACTAATGGGTTTCCCGCATAGGTTTCATCGAAAACAACTTCGCCGCCAATGTTTGGCAGCCCAAGGCAATTTCCGTAACCGCCGACTCCTGCGACAATTCCAGGCAACACTCGGCGAGTATCGGGAGCATCAGCGAGCCCAAAGCGCAGCGGATCCATCACTGCAATGGGGCGCGCACCCATTGTTAAAATATCGCGAACAATTCCGCCCACCCCGGTTGCAGCACCTTGATAAGGCTCAACAAATGAGGGGTGATTGTGCGATTCAATTTTGAAGGTGACTGCATAACCTTGTCCAATATCAACGACACCAGCGTTTTCGCCGATTCCGACCAGGAGCGCATCTGAGTGCGGAGCCTTTTCACCAAACTGCTTGAGGTGAACCTTCGAAGATTTGTAGGAACAATGTTCGGACCACATCACCGAATACATCGCGAGTTCTGAGGAGGTTGGGCGACGACCTAGAATCTCTCTGATGCGAGCGTATTCGTCCGCTTTCAACCCAAGTTCCCTCCACGGTTGCTCCGCGTCTGGTTCGCCGGCTGCAATTGCTACTGTATCTAGCGCCATCAACGACCCACCATACTTTGCAATATAGAAGTGAAAAAAGTAAGTCCGTCTGTGCTCGGGCCGGTAAGAGTTTCAATTGCCTGCTCCGGATGCGGCATCACTCCAACTACATTGCCGCGAGTATTTGCAATTCCTGCAATGTCGTTTTTTGAGCCATTTGGATTTTTATCCGCATAGCGCAATACGACTCGGCCTTCTGATTCAAGTTCGGCCAAAGTTGTTGAACTTGCTTGAAACGATCCCTCGCCATTTTTAATAGGTATTACTAACCGTTGCCCAGTTGTGTAACCAGAGGTCCATGGAGTGGCGGTATTTTCAATCGTGAGTGCTTGATCAGTGCAAACAAAATGTAAACCTTGATTGCGGGTGAGCGCTCCAGGAAGCAAATGGGATTCGCAGAGGATTTGGAATCCGTTACAAATTCCGAGGACTGGAAATCCGTGTTCTGCGGCAACAATGATTGAAGACATGATGGGAGCGAATCGCGATATTGCGCCACAGCGAAGGTAGTCGCCGTAGGAAAAGCCGCCTGGTAAGACCACGGCTTCGACTTCCTTGAGGTCATCACTCGCATGAAATAGCGGGACGGGAGTTCCGCCAGCTAACCGAATTGCGCGCAAAGCAGAAGAGTCATCGAGTGATCCAGGAAAGGTGACTACTCCAATTCGCATCAGGCCTCAACCTTTACGACATATGTTTCAATAACTGGATTTGATAACAAAGTTTCTGCAGCGCGTTCAATATCCGCAAGTTGCTCTGGAGTTGGCACCCCTGCTACCTCAATTTCAAAGCGTTTTCCTTGCCGAACCGCTTGGGCAAAATTAAATCCCAGTCTTGGTAGTGCCGAGGCAACTGCCTGTCCCTGGGGATCCAAAATTTCGGGCTTCAACATAACTTCCACAACGATGGTGGCCATTAGATCTTCCTTCCGGTCAAGAGTGTGAAAGCGGATTCGTAACGCTCGCGAGTTTTCTCAACAACTTCTTGAGGCAACTCAGGGGGAGGGCTCTTTCGGTCCCATCCGGAGGCGAGCAGCCAATCGCGTACGTATTGCTTATCAAAAGAGGGTTGCGCGCCACCTGGCTTCCAAGAGTCGGCTGCCCAAAAACGGGAAGAGTCCGGGGTGAGGGCTTCGTCGCCCAAGCAGATCTTACCGTCGTTGTCTCTCCCGAATTCAAATTTGGTATCCGCGAGAATAATTCCTCGCGTTGCGGCGTACATCAGAGCCGTTGTATAGAGTTGCAAAGTTAAGGAACGAAGCGTTTGCGCATCAGATTCCCCGACAATTGTTGAAGTCTTTTCAAATGAGATGTTCTCATCATGATCACCCATTTCAGCTTTGGTAGCTGGGGTAAAAATACTTTCTGGCAATTTGGAACCATCCTGCAATCCTTTTGGCAACGGGATGCCGGTCACGGATTGGGAATTTTGGTACTCCACCCATCCTGATCCAGTGAGGTAACCGCGCGCGACACATTCAATGGGAAACATGTGAAGTGGCTTAACAATGACCGCACGATCCTTTACTCCATCCGGTACCTCAACTGAAATTAAATGGTTCGGAACCAGGTCCGCAAACATATCGAACCAGAAGAGCGAAAGTTGTGTCAGAAGTTTGCCTTTTCCAGGTATTGGAGTTGGCAAAATGTAATCGAAAGCCGAGATTCGATCACTCGCAACTATCAGCAACTGACCTTTCGAATTTGTGTAGAGGTCGCGAACTTTGCCGCTACGTAAATGGTCCCAACCATCAATCATGGTGCTCACCGGATACTAGCGGGGCGATACTTTGCCGCTTCGGCATGTGCTGATGCAATCGCCGCAATGCGATTAATCACTCTGGTTGTTTGCGCCATAGCATCTCCAGTGAATTCCAATGGAGAAGATAATAAGGCTTCTAATTGCGCCTTATTAAGCGGAATTCGCGGATCAGCTGCAATCGCATCGATCATGGAGTTTGGAAGTCCCTGGCGAATTGCAAGTGCCGCCGCAACTGCATGATCCTTAATGACCTCATGTGCAACTTCCCGACCGACTCCCGCTTTAACAGCTGCAACTAAAATTTTTGTGGTTGCAAGAAAGGGTAAGTACCGCGCCAATTCTGCGCTAATGACTTCTGGGAAAGCACCAAATTCGTTAATCACCGTCATGAAGGTTTCGAGTAATCCGTCTATCGCGTAAAAAGCATCTGGGAGTGCGATTCGGCGTACAACACTGCACGAAACATCACCTTCATTCCATTGATCTCCACTTAGCTCTCCAACCATGGATGCATAACCGCGCAAAACTACTGAGAGTCCATTCACGCGCTCACAAGACCTGGTATTCATCTTGTGCGGCATGGCACTTGATCCCACTTGCCCGGCTTTAAAACCTTCGGTTACTAGTTCGGCACCCGCCATCAAACGGATCGATGTGGCAAAAGAAGAGGGGGCTGCCGCTAATTGGACCAATGTGGTTATGACATCAAAATCGAAAGAGCGTGGATAAATTTGGCCGGTTGAATCCAATACTCGATTAAATCCCAGATGCGCTGCAACTTCTTGCTCCAGCTCTTGATGAGCCGTGGCGCTACCTAACAGATCTACAGAATCCTGTGCAGTTCCTACCGGACCCTTTATCCCACGGATCGGGTAACGTTCAATCAAATTTTCCAAGCGCTCGTACGCAAAAAGCAGTTCTTCGGCCGCCGAAGCAAATCGCTTGCCAAGCGTTGTTACTTGCGCTGCAACATTGTGAGAACGACCTGTAATAGGTTGATCAATGTATTGCCCAGCGCGATCACCAAGCATCGCGAGCGTAGCAACTACTCGATCCCGGATAAGCAACAATCCATCGCGAATCTGCATCGCTTCGACATTTTCGGTGAGATCGCGTGACGTCATTCCCGCGTGAATTGATTCGTGGCCGGCTAGAGCGTTGAACTCCTCGATCCGCGCTTTGACGTCGTGCCGAGTTAATTTTTCGCGTTCATCAATCGAAGCGAGGTTGACGTGTGGCAAAAGCTTTTCGTAATCAGCGATCGTTTCACCAGGAATTGCGTGACCGAGTCTTGACTGGGCGCGCATCACCGCTACCCATAATTTGCGTTCCTGGATGATCTTGGACTCAGGTGACCAGATTGAGCGCATCTCGGCCGATGCATATCGATCAGCTAAAACGCTCATGGGTTAATTCTCTCGTACTTTTTGCGGGAGGGACGCCGTGAGCGCAATATCGTGGCGATAGTGGCTACCGCGCAACCCGATTTTTGAAATCGCCTCGTAAGCCTTTGATCTAGCGGTACTTAAATTTTCGCCTACTCCTGTAATCGTAAGTACCCGCCCGCCCGATGAGAGCAGACTTCCATCCTTGAGCGTGGTACCAGCATAAAAAACGGTTGCGTTTTCTACTGATTCAAGTCCGGTGATTGGATCTCCCAATTTGGGGGCAGTTGGATACCCCTCCGCGGCGAGAACCACGGTGACCGCCGACTCTGGTGCCCAATCTAACGTTGAAGAATTCTTGAGGGCCCCCGTTGCAGCCTGGTACAAGAGCTTAGCTAATGGAGTATTTAGCCGAGGTAGCAAAACCTGTGTTTCTGGATCTCCAAATCGCGCATTAAATTCGATGACCCGAATCCCCTGTTTTGTAAGCGCTAGCCCGGCGTAAAGCAACCCAATGAAGGGAGTTCCGCGCGCGTTCATTTCTGCAATGGTGGGTTTGAGAACTTGGATGAGGGTCTGCTCCACAATGTCAGCTGGTGCCCATGGCAAGGGCGAGTACGCGCCCATCCCACCAGTGTTTGGACCCAAGTCTCCATCAAACACTCGCTTGAAGTCCTGTGCTGGCTGCATCGCCAGAATTGTGGTGCCATCGGAAATTCCAAAGAGGGAGACTTCTGGTCCATCCAAATACTCTTCAATAACCACGCACGGTGAGAGATAAGCATGATCAAGCGCTAATTGGCGATCGTTCGTTACCACTACGCCTTTACCTGCCGCAAGCCCATCGTGCTTAACAACATAGGGGGTACCCAATGCATCTAGTGCGGCAACAATTTCGGCTTTGGTTGTGCAGGTGAAACTGCGTGCGGTTGGAACTCCCGCGTCGCGCATGACTTGTTTAGCAAAATCTTTTGAACCTTCGAGTTGCGCCGCAAGGGCGCTGGGGCCAAATACCGCGATTCCTGCCTTGCGGAGCGCATCTGCCACCCCATTGACCAATGGCTTCTCGGGGCCAATCACGACAAGATCGACACCCAATTCCTTGGCAAGTTCGACTACTTCAGAATTGCTATCTGCATCCACGGGGTGACACTTAGCAATGAGCGCAATTCCAGGGTTACCTGGGGCGACATGTAACTCTTCTAATATGGGATCGCGGTTAAGTGCCTGCGCCAAGGCGTGTTCACGGCCGCCGGATCCAATCAGAAGTACTTTCAAATCAAATCCCTTACCAAGATCGTTTCGTTGCGACCTGGACCAACCCCAATTGCACTTATAGGCGCTCCTGAAATATCTTCCAAGAATTTAACGTAAGCGCGGGCATTTGGAGGCAAGTCTTCAAGTTTGCGGGCCTTGGAGATATCTTCGCTCCAACCAGGGAGATACTCGTAAATCGGCTTCGCGTGATGGAAGTCTGATTGTGACGAAGGAAGTTCTTCGACTCGCTTTCCATCAATTTCATAAGCGACACATACTGGGATTTGCTCCCAACCTGTCAGCACATCGAGTTTAGTTAAGAAGAAATCTGTTAAACCATTAACACGCACGGCATACCGTGCAATCGGTGCGTCATACCAGCCACAGCGACGAGCGCGACCAGTTGTAACGCCGATTTCTCCGCCGATAGTGCGAAGCTTTTCGCCATCTTCATCAAAGAGTTCGGTAGGAAATGGGCCGGATCCGACACGAGTGGTGTACGCCTTAACGATTCCAATCACGCGAGTGATCTTCGTCGGTCCAATTCCCGAACCAGTTGAAGCTCCACCAGCAGTTGGATTAGAAGATGTGACAAAGGGATACGTCCCGTGATCGACATCGAGCAAGGTTCCCTGCGAACCTTCCAATAAAACATTTTTGCCTGCTTTGAGCGCTTGATCAAGAAGTAAAACGGTATCGGTGACATATGGTCTCAAAAGTTCTGCATAACCAAGGTACTCGTTCAATACATCTTCAGCTTCAATACCTTTACGATTAAATACCTTAATCAAAACCTGATTTTTATCCCGAAGTGCTGCCTCAATCTTCTGCCGCAAGATGGATGGATCAAAGAGATCTTGAACTCGGATTCCGATTCGATTTATTTTGTCGGCATAAGCAGGACCAATACCTCGACCCGTTGTGCCTATCTTTGAATTACCAAGAAAACGCTCCGAAACTTTATCTATGGTGCGGTGGTAGGGGGTTATCAAGTGAGCATTTGTGCTGATCTTTAGTTTGGAGGTGTCTATGCCACGTTCATTCAATCCGCGAATTTCTTGAAGTAGCACTGAAGGATCGATCACAACGCCGTTTCCAATCACGGGAACAACGTTGGGACTCAAAATTCCAGATGGAAGAAGGTGGAGCGCATATTTCTGATCACCGATGACAACGGTATGACCGGCGTTATTCCCGCCTTGATACCGAACCACATAGTCAACGCGATCTCCCAAGATATCGGTTGCTTTGCCCTTACCTTCATCGCCCCATTGAGCGCCGAGCAGTACTAGAGCAGGCATTCTTTTTCCTAACCTTTATCTCAGTTGATGCAACGTATTTAGACTAACTGGAGTATTTGGAATTATTATTTGATTGCGGTCCCGGCAGAACGAAGATCTTCGCAGGCTACTACAACACGCTTAGCAAGTCCGGCTTCCCCGGCCTTACCCCACGCACGTGGATCGTAGGCTTTCTTGTTTCCAACTTCGCCGTCAATCTTGAGAACTCCGTCATAGTTTTTAAAGACATGATCGGCGATAGGACGAGTAAACGCGTACTGGGTATCAGTATCAATGTTCATCTTTACAACGCCGTAATCAAGGGACTCGCGGATTTCAGAAAGTAATGAGCCAGAGCCACCATGAAAAACAAGATCCATTGGCTTAGAGCCGGCAGGAAGTCCAAGTTTTGCGGCGACTGCATCTTGAAGAGTCTGCAAAATCTTTGGTTGAAGAACAACGTTTCCTGGCTTATAAACACCGTGCACATTTCCGAAGGTCGCTGCCACCATGTACCGAGCCTGTGGGTCACTGCCCAGTGTTTCGATCGTTAAGAGTGCATCTTCGGGAGTTGAATACAACTTTGCATCGTGCTTTGCCTCTATGCCATCTTCTTCGCCACCAACAACGCCAATTTCGATTTCGAGGATTGTGTTCGCAGCTTTAGACTTTTCTAATAATTCTTTTGCGATACTCATATTTTCTGGCATTGAAACCGCAGATCCATCCCACATATGTGAGTTGAAGAGTGGAGCCTTACCTGACTTAATTCGATCCGCACCAAATGCCAAAAGCGGACGCATAAAGCCATCAAGTTTTTCGGCCGGGCAGTGATCGGTGTGAATTCCAATATTGACTTTGTAGTTCTTAGCCACAATGTGAGCGAACTCCGCAAGAGCCACTGCGCCATCCACCATATTTTTTACAGTCGAACCTGAAAGGTATTCCGCTCCGCCCCAAGAAATCTGGATGATCCCATCGGACTCGGCTTCGGCGAAACCGCGGATGGCACCAATGAGCGTCTGAGATGACGAGACGTTAATAGCTGGGTAGGCAAAGGCACCAGCCTTCGCGCGATCCAACATATGTGCATAAATTTCCGGGGTTGCGATTGGCATGAGTGATGTTCTCCAGTGTTGTAGTAGTGGGCTGTTCAGTTGAAACTGGCTGTAAGTGGGACGCCACTGGCTCAACGCTGGGTCAGGCTGTCTTGCTTACGGCTAATCCCACCACATTTCGGGGCGGATTGGAAAACCCGTCGAATTATTGGGTTACCGCGCCCTAATTGATCCCAAAGTGGCTCAATATTCGGTCAATCCCCAGAAGTCCGAAGTTTGAGTGAGCCATCGCTTGGCCTCCTTTAAGAAGCCAGCGACCGGCGATCTCAAAAGTATGTAGATGTGCGATGACCTTAAAAGCGCCATTGAGTATTGAAAACACATTGCCCCCTTATCTATTTTGTCTATCTTCTCTTTCGCTTCCCCAGTTTTCTGAGGCAGCTTTGCTTTAGGTTGGCGAAATTACGTGAATTCATGACAAAAGCGACGGGGTCGACTCCATAGATGTGGAGCCGAGCGCAGTGTGGATATCTAGCTGGCGAAAACCTAGCGATTGGATATGTGGTTGCTCTAATTGAGTGTGGGATGTGTCACAGTAGAAAGAGAAAGTTTCCCATGTAGGCCCTTTGCAGAACATCCTTGTGAGACTGGACCGGCACAGGTAACCTCACGGGCATGAGCTCTTTGGAGAATCTATCGCATGAAAATCGGACATTTCCACCAAGCCCAGAGTTCGCCGCAGAAGCCAATGCAACTGCCGAGCTTTACAAAGAAGCTGAGCACGATCGCTTAGCCTTCTGGGCTCGGCAAGCCGAGCACCTGCGCTGGGATCGGAAATGGGAGCGCGTCTTGGACTGGCAAGCCCCATTCGCACAATGGTTTGTCGGTGGAAAAATTAACGCTTCTTATAACTGTCTCGATGTGCATGTTCTTGAAGGACGGGGAGATCGAGTCGCTTTTTATTTCGAAGGAGAGCCCGGAGATACTCGGACTATCACTTACGCGCAGATGCTTCACGATGTGAAAAAAGCGGCTAACGCGCTTACTGAATTGGGCGTCAAGGCGGGAGATCGTGTTGCAATCTATATGCCGATGATTCCAGAAGCGGCAGTTGCGATGTTGGCTTGTGCACGAATTGGTGCAGCCCACTCAGTGGTCTTTGGTGGGTTCAGCGCAGAAGCGCTTATTAGTCGAATTCAAGATGCGGATGCAACGCTTGTAATTACTTCTGATGGTGGATTTCGAAAAGGCGCGGCCTTTCCGTTAAAGCCTGTTGTTGATGAAGCGCTAAGCCGTCCCAATCACCACGTAAAAAATGTTTTGGTAGTAAAACGGACTGGCGAGGAAACTAACTGGACAGCGGGACGTGATATTTGGTGGCACGAAATTGTTGATCGTCAAAACCCAGAACATGTTGCCACAAGTTTTGACTCGGAGCATGTCTTATTTATTCTCTACACATCAGGAACGACAGCTAAGCCAAAGGGAATCTTCCATACAACAGGTGGATACTTGACGCAGACGGCGTACACACATCGTGCGGTCTTTGACATAAAACCAACGAGCGATGTCTACTGGTGTACGGCAGACATCGGATGGATCACCGGTCACTCGTACGTCGTTTATGGGCCAATGATCAATGGTGCAACACAGGTGATGTACGAAGGAACTCCAGACTCTCCAACGAAACACCGTCTATTTCAACTCATCGAAAAATATAAAGTTTCAATTCTTTATACCGCACCAACACTTATTCGAACGTGGATGAAATGGGGAGAGGAGTTCCCTGCAGATAGTGACCTAACTTCACTTCGGCTATTGGGCTCTGTTGGAGAACCAATAAATCCAGAGGCTTGGATGTGGTACCGAGAAGTGATTGGCGAAAATCGCTGCCCCATCGTTGATACTTGGTGGCAAACCGAAACCGGCGGGTTGATGATTTCACCGCTACCGGGAGTTACAGCTACCAAACCCGGTTCTGCAATGGCTGCGCTACCCGGGATTAGTGCAAAGGTAGTTGATGACGAAGGGCATGAGGTAGGAAACGGCACTGGAGGTTATTTAGTTCTCACAGAACCATGGCCTTCGATGTTGCGTGGTATTTGGGGAGAACCAGCGCGTTATCAAGAGACGTATTGG
>CAIYQS010000249.1 GCA_903928395.1 uncultured Actinomycetes bacterium
CTTCGGGCTCGTAGCCATTCTTGATTTCTATGACAACTTTTGTGCCTTGCTGGCCATCCGAAAGGTCGATGATGTCCGAAATCCCCAGGATCTTCTTGGCTTTTACTAAATCCGCAATCTTTTCTACGACTTTTTCAGGACCAATATTGAAAGGGAACTCGGTGATGACAATTCCTTGTTTGCGCGAAGTCACTTTTTCGATCACGGCAGTCGCTCGAACTTTAAAAGATCCGCGACCGGTGGCGTATGCATCGGCCACGCCCTCCAAGCCAATTATTTCTCCACCAGTTGGAAAATCGGGAGCTGGTACAAATTTCATGAGGGATTTGAGGGTTGCCTTTGGATTGTCGATCAAATGCTTTGCCGCGGCAACGACTTCACCCAGGTTATGAGGAGCCATATTGGTAGCCATGCCGACGGCTATCCCTGTAGCCCCGTTGACCAAAAGGTTTGGGAAGGCCGCAGGAAGGACCAGGGGCTCTAAGAGCTGACCATCGTAATTTGCGCCAAAATCGACCGTATTTTCATCGGCTTCGTCAACCATCGCCATTGCCGCCGGAGCACGCCTGGCTTCCGTATAGCGCATAGCGGCGGGACCAGCATCAAGTGAACCAAAATTGCCATGACCATCTATCAGCGGGAGTCTGGTTGTAAACGGCTGGGCTAAGCGAACCGCGGCATCGTAAATTGCGCCATCTCCGTGCGGGTGCAATTTACCCATTACCTCTCCAACCACGCGGGCACACTTCACGTGACCCCTGTCTGGCCGAAGGCCCATTTCAAACATTTGGTGCAAAATGCGGCGCTGTACCGGCTTTAAGCCATCTCGGGCATCAGGTAGCGCCCGTGAGTAGATAACTGAGTAGGCATACTCCAAGAATGAATCGGACATTTCTTGTGAAACATCAATATCGACGATCTTGCCGGGATTTTCTCCCGGTTTAGGGAGAACGGCTTTAGGGGTGCGTGCCATGGCGCGTATCTTGCCACGCCTTTTAAGGCAGGATGGGGATGTGGCCTTTGGACTAGCAGATCTGTCGCAATCAATCTTTGCATCTCTGGGTTTGACCACTTCGGAAAATCGGCTTGAACTCCCTGAGTCGAGGCGAACGTGCCTACTCTTGGTCGACGGAATGGGTGCACAATCGTTAGAAAGTTTTGGATCTCAATTCCCAATTTTTACTCAGGTACGATCCATTACCCAGTTGGAATCGCATTTTCCTTCAACAACGGTTACTAACTTGACGAGTCTGGGAACCGGGGAGCTTCCGGGAGTGCACGGAATGCTCGGATATACGGTGCGGGTTCCTAACTCCGGAACGCCAGGCAGGTTGCTTAACGCCCTCAAGTGGGATGATCGAGTCGATCCACTGTTTTGGCAACGAGTGCCAACGCTTTTCGAGCGCGCAGGTGAAATTGGTATCACAGTTTCGAATATCGCAGAAAAGCGATTTGAAGGCAGCGCGTTTACCCAAGCCTCACTCCGAGGGGCTAACTACGTTGGTGCGAATCGGGCTTCGGAGATGGTGAGCGCAACTGTCGAAGCGCTCGCCGAACCGAATTCCTTTTCCTACCTCTACGTAAATGCCTTAGATCACGCTGGGCACAATGATGGAGTCGGTAGCGAAAAATGGTTGGTAGCTCTCGAGCAGATCGCGAAACTCATTGATTTATTAGCGCAAAGACTTCCTAAAAACACCGACTTCTATGTAACGGCTGATCACGGGATGGTGAATGTCGGTGAGAAAATCATTTTGGGTGTCGAGAACCAATTAATGCAGAATGTTTCACTTGTTGGAGGGGAGCCTCGTGCCCGGCACATTTATGTCAATGAAGGAACGATCGACGAGACGGCCGATTATTGGCGCGAATATTTAGGGGATCGTGCAATTATTCTTTCTAAAACTCAAGCGATCTCCCAAGAGCTATTTGGCGCATCTGTGTCTCCCGAGAGCTTTGATCGAATGGGTGATTTAATCGCCATCGCTAAGAACGATCTCATTCTGATTGACCCCACACGAATCCCGCAAGAATCAGCGATGGTTGGACACCACGGGGGAATAACCGAGCTGGAGGTAGTTATTCCTCTTCTGAAGGTTCTTTAGCTCCACCGAACATGATGTCATCCCATGAAGGGATCTTTAACCTTTTTGTAACTCCGTCGCGTCGCTCATCTTGACCAGTGTCATCCAAATTTGTGTCTGGGGAACGAACTTCATCGGAACGGACCGCAACCAATCGCGGTGCTGGGGTTACTGAAGGATAGACAATTCCATGGGAAGGAATATGAGATCGAGTTTCTATTTCTTCTCCACCAATCCACGCTGCTCCATCATCAATGACTTCTAGGCTGCGATTAGCTAAATCGAAATTCCAATTAGATTCGTTGATTACACCGTCCTTGTTGGGGTAGAGCAGGACAATGTTCCACGAACCTTCTGGCAATCGCCAGGTATTCCACTCAACTTGCGTCATATCAACGCCGCGAGGTTCAAGTTGTGCAATCGTTGCCGACGCAAGCGTCGGGGAATGCTTTTCTTTGCGAAGTTGGGAAGCTAGCGCTAATCCGATTATGTAAGCCCGTTCCTGCAAGATTGGGCCCGAATATTTTTCTATTTTTTCCGGAGACCAGTCCGATGTACGAGAAATCGAGTCGATCGACTCACCACCGCGCAGTCGTGCTTGAACTTCTTTTACGGTCAGTGTCGATTGTTCCTCTTTCGAAGGCACGGCCACGAGTCTTGGTTGATTTACGAGAGCACGTAATTCGTCGTTAATTGACAGAAGGTAACTTGAACCATCCTGAGTTTCTAGTTCAAGGTTGTTTCCGTCATTTGATCGTCCAATTAACCGTATGTCGCTCACGGGGAAAGCGTGCCACAAGTGAGGCGAGAGAGTTGGGATATTGAGGGTGGGGTTGAATTAGTGATCGGAAATCCTTCGCCAGGTACGTAGGTAGGGAGCAGTTGCCACGTTGGCTAGCAGAAGGCAGGCTATTGGAACAATGAAGGCCTTGCTTGCACCTTGCGAATCGATGATGTGGCCCGTGAATGTTCCAGGGAGGGCTCCTCCTAATGAGAGACCCGCAATTACCCACGAAAGGGTTTCAGTTACTTTCTCAGGAGGAACCGATTTTTCTGCCACGTTGTAACCCGCGACGATAAGTGGAGCCACACCTATTCCCGAGATGAAAAGTGCTGCCGACAAAATAACCATCGAATGGATAAAGAAAAAAGGAAGCGACAGAATCAAAATTGCACCAAGGTTTATACGAAAGCGCGAGGCGTCCTTGAGGCGCCATTTGATTGATCCATTAAAAATTGCAGCCACTCCACTACCTGCTGCCCAAATTGCTAGCACCAATCCGGTGTAAGGGGCATCGTGGTGTTGTTGGGAGTAACCAACGACCGCGAGATTTGTCGAGCTAAAAAAGGCCCCTAGGAAAATAAAGGGGAAGAAGACCGCCTGAACTACAGGCATTGCAAGGACAAAGCCATGTTCTCCGGTCTCATTTTTCTTAAATGGAGCTGGCTCGGTGGAACGCTGGGAAATAAAGAGCGTTGTTCCAACGGCCATAAATGAGAATCCCATGATCATTCCCGCGGCCGGTGAGATAAAAGTTGCAGCGGAGCTAGCCACTATCGGTCCGACGATGAAGATAATTTCATCCATGAGGGCTTCGTAGGAGTAGGCGGTATTGATTTGAACTCGATCGTCACTCAAGACCCAGAGCCAACGGCGTCGAATTAGACCGCCCACATTTGGCAGAAAGACCTCGGCCAAGAATATTGCGGTCATCCAAATATACGTTGGGGCATGCTTGCTTATCGCGACAAGGAAAATGAGATCAAAAATAATGTAGAAGGGGATCGTGAAGCGGAGAACTTTTCGCTGCCCTAGCCGATCGGCAAATCGTGACCAGGTCGGGCTAAATACTGTTGAAATTAAGGCCGCTCCCGTGGCAACCGTCCCAGCCAAAGTGTACGAATGCTTTACGTGGACAATTACAAATGTGATCGAGAGGAGCGTCATGGAAATTGGGAGTCTGGCAATCGAACCCGCGATAGAGAAACGGAGCGCGCCAGGTACCGCGAATAGTTTGCGATACGGTGAAAACATACCTAGATTCTATCCATGGAGCTGCAACCCCAATTTGAGTTGATTTCTGAACTTCTGGAACTCGCGAAAGGTGTCGCGAAAAGCGCTGGGGAACTCCTTATGAAGCGCCCGGAAACTTTTGACCTTAACGAGAAGAGCTCGGCTCGCGATTTTGCGACCCAGATGGATCATGCGAGTGAGAAGTTGATAGTTAATGCCCTGCTTGCTGCGCGGCCTGGTGATGGAATTATTGGTGAAGAGGGTGCGAACCGCCCATCGACGGCTGGAATTACCTGGGTCATTGATCCCATAGATGGCACAGTCAATTATTTTTATAACTTACCTGGATGGAACATCAGCATTGCCGCTAAAGATGAAGAAGGTGTTCTCGTTGGGGTGGTCTATGCGCCAACTTTGAATTCACTCTGGCAAGCAACGCGAGGCGGGGGATCATTCCTCAATGGAAAACGGATTCACTGCAGTGC
>CAIYQS010000250.1 GCA_903928395.1 uncultured Actinomycetes bacterium
CGTAGCGAGTGAAAGTGTCTTTGCAACCAACACCGTTCGTTTTCCTTCACGTAGGTCATCACCTGCGGGTTTTCCGGTAATTTCTGGATCACCGAAAACTCCGATCACGTCATCACGTAGCTGAAATGCTTCTCCAAGTGGCAATCCATAATTCGAATAAGTCTCGATATGTCTCTGACTAAAATGCGGAGAGAGATTTGCGCCGAAGTGCAATGGTCGCTCAATGCTGTATTTACCTGACTTGTAGCGCGCAACCTTCAGCGATCTTTCGACGCTCTCACTTGCGAGTGCTTGCTCATAGACGTCTAGATATTGACCGGCCATTAGTTCAACCCGCATCTCATCGTAAATGGGGAGTGAGCGAAGTATGGAGTCTGGGGCAACGCCTGATTCATGGAGTGCTTTTGCTGCCCAAATCAGCGCCAGGTCTCCAAGCAAAATTGCTGCCGCGGTACCAAATTGTGTGGAGTCGCCAGCTAAATCTTCTGTCTTGTGCAGGGTTTCAAACTGCTTATGGATAGCTGGAGCACCTCTTCGGGTATCCGAAGCGTCCATTACGTCGTCGTGGATGAGAGCGCAGACATGCACTAGTTCCAGGCTGGAAGTGGCCCTAATGATTTCGGGGGTTAAATCTCCTCCGGTACCCAGAAATCCGACGGTTGCGAAAAGTGGTCGAAGGCGCTTCCCGCTATCGAGCAAAAATCGTCCGAGCGCGTCGACTACTGGGTCAAGTTCGGGTCCAACATTTTGGAGATAGCCAGCCTCACGCGTGAAAAACTCGGTCAAAGAGGTATTGATTGCTCCTGTGAGCCCACGAATGCCATCAAATTCCATACGGTAACGGTACCCTGCTCGGCTATGAGCCAGAGAACCGAAAGCCTGCCCACGTTCTCTATTGAACTTTTCCCGCCAAAGGATGAGTTAGGGGAAACCCGACTTTGGCTAGCGGTGGATCAACTCGCGCTATTGAATCCAGATTTTGTTTCAGTGACGTACGGAGCGGGTGGTTCAACTCGTGACCGAACGATCAAAATCGCCGCACACCTGACAGCACACACTGGAATTCCCACCGTCGCACATCTCACATGCGTTGGTTCAACTCAGGAGGAACTCGAAGAAATATTGGATCAATATCAAAAGGCAAAAATTTCTACCATCTTGGCGCTGCGCGGTGACCCCGCTGGAGGACCTAGCGCCCCATGGGTTTCGACTCCTGGGGGTTTTGATCATGCAGATCAATTGGTGAATTTGGCTGCAAAGCGTGGAGATTTCACCATCGGTGTAGGGGCTTTTCCAGATGGTCATCCCGCATCCCATGGGGATTTTACGAAAGACATCGCCACCTTGCTTCGCAAGGAAGAGTTGGGGGCTACCTTTGCAACGACCCAATTTTTCTTCGAGATCGATGCCTACAAGCGATTGATGGCAGCCCTCGCACAAGCGGGCTCTCACTTGCAGATTTTTGCGGGCGTTTTGCCAATCACCAACGTTAAGCAATTGGCCCGCATGGCGGAATTGGGGGGTACTCCATTCCCATCGCGACTTGCTGACCGATTTGACGCTGTTGCGTCAGATGAGGCAGCCGTCGTTGAACTTGGAATAGAAATTGCATCAGAACTTTGTGTCCAATTGATTAGCGAGGGAGTTTCAGGAATTCATTTCTATACTATGAACAAAGCTTCTGCCACAGAGGCGATCGTTAAGAACGCTGGTTTGCGATGAATCGTGATAAATATTTTGCGACATGGAGCGAACTTCATGGAGGCGCAAGAGTTTCTGGAATAGTAAAAGGTTGGCTGATTATTTCATATGCAATCTCTCGTCCGCTTGTTTCGCTAAAAGTTTCACCTAATTTGATTAGCCTTCTTGGGGTGTTTGCTTCGGTATTTACTTACTCTGAGGCGCACCACATTTATTGTGTTGCGATATTGGGTGCATCATTGTTGAGCGACGGAATCGACGGAACCGTGGCGATTTTAAGTGGAAAGGCCAGCAAACGCGGTGCCATGTTCGATGCTATATGTGATCGCGTAAGCGAAGTATTTTGGGCCTTGGCTTTCTATAAATTAGGGGCTCCCGCTTGGATTATCGGTGCCGCCTTTGTCTTTGCTTTTACGCAAGAATATGCCCGGGCTCGAATTGCAGGCCTTGGCGATTACAGAATTGATGTTGTTACGATCGCTGAACGACCAGTTAGAGCTTCATTTTTAGCGGTTGCTTTCATTGCCTACGATTTAAAGATTTCAGCCATGACGACGCTCGCTACTGTGTGGATGATTCAGCAAGCCATTGCATTAGTGACGGTGATGCGAAGCGGACATTCCAGGTTGAGCGTCACCGATAGCCTCGGCGACTAACTCCGCACTCATCCCGACAAGGGGCAATCCGCCCCCAGGGTGGGCAGACCCACCGACGCAGTACAACCCTTTAACAGGCGATCGATTCTTTGCCCTGGAAAATGCTGACATTGCACCATTGCTTGAGGTTCCATAGATGGAGCCCCCAGGAGCGTTCGTTGCATTTTGAAGATCCAGCGGCGTCCGAAATTCCATTACTTCTAAACGTTCACTCACGCGCAGGCCAAGCGCATCCAATTTTTCTATAATTTTCCGAGCATATTCTGCGCCACCTTCACTCCAATCCCATCCAGCCTCTGGATCATGTCGCGGTGCATTAACCAACACAAACCAGCTTTCGATTCCATCACGCTTAAGCATCAATGGGTCATTTGGAGCACAGATATAAATTGTTGGATCGCGAACGGGGATGTGCTTCGTAAAGATATCTTCGAATTCTGCATCGTAGTCAGAAGGAAAATAAATCGTATGGTGGTTGAGCTTTGGGATTGGCCCCACGATCTTGGAATTATCAAGTCCTAATAACAATGAAAATCCCGCCAGGGATTTTTCAGCTCGTTTAAGTTTGCGCCGTTCAGATCTTGCACTATGAACTTTTTGATCAAGAAGTTGGTTATAAACAATTTCAGCATCGGCGTTTGCGACGACTAAATCTGCATCGATCACTTGACCAGTTGCAAGAGACACGCCAGAAACAGCACCACCTTTCATATTGATTTTTGTGACAGGAGAATTGAGTCTAATTTCAACTCCTAATAGGGTGCACCGATCTGCAAGTGCAACGCTCAATTGACCAATACCACCTGCCAGATGCCAGGCACCAAAAGTGGATTCTACAAAAGCAATTGTGAGCAACACTGCAGGTGCTTTACGCGGGTCAGAGCCGGTGTAGGTCGCATACCGGTCGATAATCATTTGAATGTGTGGGTCTTGGGTATATTTGCCCGTAACTGAGCGCAAAGATTTAAAGGGAGCGATCTGTTTTATACCTTTTAGTAACTCTCGCTGTTTTAGAAGACTCCAAATTGAAGTGAGTTCAGATTGCACGAAGGGGACACGCGAGATGTCCCACATAATTTCAGCACGTTGAATTAGGGCGTGCCAGGCATTTCCCGCCGCTACGCCGAACGCTCGATCTAATGCTGAACAAGTCTTGGGAAGATCAAGATTCACAAAGTCAACGTATTTGCCGTCTGGGAAGTGATAGGAGAAGGAAGGTTCAACGGCGCTTATGGAAAGTACTTTTTCGAATCGCGGACCGGTCTTGATAAAGAAATCTTTGTAAATTGCGGGCAACGTTAAAAGAGAGGGACCAGTATCGAACGCGAAGTCGCCGATCCATTCAGTGCGACACTTGCCTCCTACCCGATCAGATGCTTCATAAATCGTTACTTGATGACCTTGTTTAGCCAGTCGGGCAGCGACGGTCATCCCACCCACACCGGCCCCGATCACAACTATTTTTGACACTTAAACAACGCTCCGTCCACGCCAAACCAGTTGACCGTTGATCTTTTGGTACCAAGATTTTCCAATGAGGAAAACAAGGGTAAGAATTGCGAGCGGGTGTAGAAGCGCCGTGCTCGGAGTAGACCGCGTTCGAACTGCGGCAACGTATCGTGATAAAACGATGGTGAAGTATCCAATCCAAGCAGATGGATACCCAGACACGGCAAGGATAAACGGTACGACCCCGGTGGCAATCAAGAAAAGAACGGCAACACTTGTACCAACCGGTGTCCCAAATGCTCTCCAGAGAGATTTGGTGTAACCAGATACGAGATCCCGAGGGTTGTCATACATTCGGCAGACAGC
This sequence comes from uncultured Actinomycetes bacterium, assembly GCA_903928395.1. Taxonomy (GTDB): domain Bacteria; phylum Actinomycetota; class Actinomycetes; order Nanopelagicales; family Nanopelagicaceae; genus PALSA-747. The sequence continues at coordinate 4,173 of CAIYQS010000250.1, forward strand.
AATGTTGCTCCCTTCTGCCACTCCGCCAGAAAATCCTTTCCGAACCAATAGCCGTGCAAGTTCTAGGTCATCTAAAACTTCATGGCGGATGGCTTTGTGACCACCCGCTTTGATGTAGGCATCCCGCTTAACGATCATGAACTGTCCGTTGGCAATGATCATCGAGGCAAAGTGGCCTCGTTCGGAGAATCGAAGGGGGACAGAGGAGAGCCAAGACCACTGTAAGAGCGGTTGGATAAGTCTTTCGAGAAAAGTTTTCGCAATCTGCCTCGGGTAAGGGGAGATGAAATCCCAGTTATAGGCGTTCATATCGGTAATTGCTGCCGCAATAGCACGCGGAGAGAGGCGTACGTCGGCGTCGACAAAGACGAGGTATTGACCACTTGATTGTGCAACAAGTTGATGGCAAGCAAAGTTCTTACCCAGCCAACTATCGGGGAGAGGTGAACCTGAAATGGATTTAACCTCAGAGAAGTTTTTCAATAGTTTTAAGGTTCCATCGACAGATTGGTCATCAAGGGCAACCACTTCTGAGGTTTTCAAAAGCGACGATTCTAGGGCTGAAGAAATCACCTCCATAACGTTCATTTCCTCGTTACGCATCGGAATGAGGATTGCCACAGAATCCTCGACTATTTTTGCATCACGTCCACTAACTACTCGCATAGTGAGCGAATTGATCAGTGTAAAAATTAGTGGAATTAACGGCAAGATGAGGAAAAGGATCATTTACTATGCGGTCTCTGGGCGGCCAAAACGGAGCTGGAAGACGTATGGCAACAAATAAATTCCGAACAGTAATCCGGCGAAGATTGCGATATGGGTGTGGTGAAAGAAAAAAATATTTCCGATAATTCCTGAAAGAAAAGACCAAAAGAGAAGCACATCTGGCGCTAATGAGTTTATTGAATTCTTGCGCCGATCACGCGGTAAAACCAGGTGTAGAAGGGCCATCAGTCCCATTCCCGAAAAAAGCCATCCCGCGGAATTAGAGAGCGGAATCATTGGTTCATATGGAACACGCGGTCCAACAATCTTCCAGGTCCATCGTCCGGCATCAACCATTTGTGGATCGAGAAATAGGTCCCATATCATCAAACCGATACCGCCGTACAAAAAGACCCAATGGGCTGCCGCGCGACGAGCGGCGATAACTAAAGGATATGTAAGCATGATCCAGGCGAAAGGAACTAGCAAAGGAACACCAAAAATTTGTGTGCCAAGAGTCAATGAATAGTGGTACCTACCAAATGGCCAACCCGTTTTAACTCCAAGACTTTCGATTCCCAGAGCGTATGCAAAGGTAACGGCGGCGAAAGTTAAGGCGTATCGGAACCCAAATGCGTAGTAAGAGTGCAACAGCATCACGGCAGCCGCTAGATAAACTGTCACCAAAGTTATGATGCGAAGAGTCTCGCCGTGAACGAGTGGGTAGGAAACTTGTAATCCAATGACGCCAATTAATCCAAGGTAAAGGAGAAAAAGTTGTCTCCTTGATGCGCCACTTCGCGCATATCGGCGGGGACGGTATTGACGGATGGACACCGCTTTATTCTGCCTTACTTGTCACTAGTAATAGAGCCACGAACCTCTAGCACCGCAAAGCGGGCAAACAACTCCTCGGAGTACCACTTTTGCGAATGAGTTTTGCGAATTACATCTACATGAGCCGCACCGTTATAGGCAAAGGTGCGCACTGCTTCTGAATCTCGCCAGATAGAGAAAGTCCCTTGCAACCCAAGAGGTGCTTCACCAATTCCAAATGCGGTTTTTACCCCTTCAGCGCCTCTTAAGCTCGAAATGACTGGGGGCACAGCGCGCCAAAATTGAAGATTCTTTCGCCACCGGATTCGTGCTCGCGTCAACGCCAGCACTTCCCCATTCCAATTTTTTGCGAGTTCGGAATTCACTTCGAAGGGCTGGTTACCTGACCACAGACCGTGGGATGAAATAGGGACGGCCAAATATCTGGCCTCAGATCTCGCAAATTTTCGCCACCCAGCTACGACCTCTCGGCTATCAAAAGTCTCCACAGTGGACTCTTCTAGTGTCGCGACAAGACCCCAAAGGGTTGGATCAGCATCACGTGGAGTGAAAGTTTGACCTGTTCCAGTGCCGAGCAACTTAAAAAATCTTATCGTGGGATCTTTCTTGAGTTTGCGCCTATCTATTGCCATGTGCCAGATTGCCAGGGGAGCTCGCCTTGCTTCAATGCGCCAGAAATAAATTACGGTGATCATTTAAGAAGGGTGGCGGTATGGATAATTTCTGCTATACATTCTTGCGGGCTATCCCACATTGGAGCATGTCCGGCCTGCGATAGGACGATCCATCTCGCGTGTGCTGGTGCCAGTGAGCGCTCTTGAGATGTTTGTGCAGGTAGAGTGTTATCGCTGTCCCCGAAGAGAATTGTCACCGGGATCGAATCAATTATTGGCTTATCAAATCTGCGTTTAAACATGCCGTCCCAAGCTGGAAAATATCCATCCGATGAACCGTAAGCTTTTACTGCGTCAACAAGTATTTCGCGGGGGAGTTCGCGCCAGCGCGGACTCACTTCGAAGAATCCAATTTTGCGGGCCCATTCTTGCTTCATCATTTGGTCAGCATATTTATAGGTTGCCGCCGCCATAACCCTGGATGATGCTCCAAGAAAGGTGCGATGAGTTGTCGGTACGAGCCAGAGGCCCGCAGGCGCTAGTCCAGTCACGCTCAAAACTCTGTTGGGAAAAGCTGCCGCAATTTCTAGGCTGATCCATCCTCCTAACGAGTTGCCAGCAAAATGTGCTTGGGGAATTTCTAGTCGATCCATCTGCTCAATAATTAACACCGCCAAGGAATGCGGATCCATGGCTTGGTTGGGGTCAAATTCTGACTCTCCGTGTCCGGGTAAATCGAAGGAGGTGACTTCGAACTTCTCGCTGAGAGTTGGTCTGATCAAAGGCCATGCGCTGGATGATGAAGAACCCATTCCATGGAGCAAAATCAGCGGTGTTCCCGCACCGCTAACCTCACTGGATAGGATCATGCGAGGTACTTTACTAGTGCCGCCCGCAAGACGGGCTAGGCATGAAAAATCCAAGTTTTAGCTACCGTGAAGAGTGACAAGGCGAAAAGTAGATAGGCAAACGAACGGCGTAGCATTGCAATCGGTACCCGCTTAGTGTGATGCGAAGCAAGGAGCGAAACGACTACCGCGACCGCGCCGATAATAATTGGAATTCCCCATTTAACTTCATGCCATACCGCGTGATGGCCCATGAAGGAAGTCATTGAGTTAATCGAGATAATCAGGAGCGATGTACCTGCGGCCTTATTTTGCGGGGTGTTGTAAAAAAGAACCAGGATTGGAATTGCTAGAAATCCGCCGCCCACGCCAAAGACTCCCGTCATGGCACCGATGATGAGAGCGGTGATGATCAGAACTCCGATCGGCATCCGTTTTTCTGGATCTGGTTTTACTGGCTTTCGAAGAGTGGCGAATCCCGCCGTTGCAAGGATTACCGCAAAGCCAGTTGTGATGAGTGAATTAGGGAAATGTTTGGAGAGTGCCGCCCCACTGATATTTGTAATCAAACCAATGCCCCAAATTGAAAATGCCTCCCGATACAGCACATCATGTAGTCTCATTTTTGGGAGTGCGCCAGATAAAGCTGCCAGTAACACGATCGCTAGCGCGGCGGTAGTTGCTTGCGTCGGAGTGAAATGAAATATGTAGAGCAGGATTGGGACCGAGACCATGGCTCCACCGGCTCCGACAAACCCCAAGACCGAGCCGATAAAAATTCCACTCAGAACGGCCAGGAAGGAAGTCATAGTTGAATACTGCCCTATCTGGGTTAGGAAACGACTTAAATAAATTGACCAAGAATTCAACTATTTGAGCGTAAAAAATTGCAGGTTGCCTAGTATTGTCTCCCAATGGCGATTCATTCCGACAGAGTTGATCACCTAAAAAGGCGACGTGAGTCTCTGGGGCACGTCAAACTTTCCCTTTCAAATTTATCGGAGTTGGTCGATGAATGGGAAACTTTCTGTGATTCGGTAACGATTAGCGTGGGCGACGGCATGACGGCTGACTTTGTCGAAGATTTGGAATTCGTGACTAAGTCGGAGCGATCCCATTTAGCAATACAGACTGAAAATCCAACAGCCACAATTTTGTTAAGAAGGTACAAAGCCGAACTTTCTTATATTCAGCATCCCGAAGAATTTGAGGCAATCAATAACATTCGACTTTCGCTGCGACAATACAAAATTAGACTTCCGTTTTACAGGCTACGAACCTTTTGGTGGTGGATCTATATCACTTTAGGCACCAGCCTTGTTCTTGCGATCCGGGGGATTAATAACTGGAATGACCCGCTTTGGCCTTTCACACTTCCTTTCATTGGGATCGCGATATTGACGTTCTGGTTAATTTACTCCCTGCAAATAATGAGCAAAAAATCATCGACTCGACTAGTAAATAATTCGTCCCGAACCCTGTTCGGTAGGTATAAGAAAATTAACTAGGACACGAACTTATTGTCTAGGGAAATTGTCGAATTGCTCGGATAGGCTTTTTTAATGCCGATTAGGACCAAGGGAAACGATTCTACAAAACGGCGTCATGAATCTCTCGGCCACCTCAAATTAGATCTTGATCAATTATCTGACTTAGTCCAGACGTGGGAGCAGATCTGCGGATCGGTGACCATTAGCGTGGGCGACGGGATCGTTGCGGATTTTGTTGAAGATTTAGAGGACGCTACCAAGGTTGAACTTGCGCACTTAGTCGTTCAAACCGAAGACCCATCAATTGGTATTTCCTTACGTCGTCACCGTGCTGAGCTTTCATACTTGTATAACATCCAAGATTTAACCCGGCTGGGCTTGATTCGCCAATCTTTGAAGCCTTACAGAATTCATACCCCGTACTATCGATTGCGTTCATTCTGGTGGCTTCTCTACCTGACAGTTGCCGTTATCTTGGTGCTTGCTTTTCGTAGTCTCCACCATTGGAGCGATCCATTTTGGCCGCTTTTGTTGCCTTTGAGCTCCATGGCAATTCTTATCCTATGGTTTTTATATTCTTTTATTCAGCTACACAAAAGATCCTCAACTCGAATTGTCAGAAGTAACAAACCAAGTCGCCAGTGGCAAATTGCGAAGACTATTACCTATTGGATCTTCCCTCCAGTTGCACTTGCCCTCGGAATCCTGCTTGGACTTCAATTTCGCTAGAAGAGGTGCCTCTCAAGAAATGATCCGTAGGGCGTACAAAGTAGGTTAAATTGAAACCACTCAAGTTGTCTAGACGCGATGAGTGGAATGAGGTCACATGGAAATCAATAACTACCTAATTGAATATTATGGTGGCAAAGACAATGAAAGAGTCAAAGCTGTTGCGTACGAACTTAAAGACGGTTGGTTTGTTTTCTATGGTGCCAGAACCCCGGCTGATCAGGTTTTACGCGTACGCGCGACAGATGTAGTCCGTGTTGTTCTCGTAGCGGAGTAGATTTCCCCTATGACATATGAACTTAGAGACCTAACTGATCAAGTAATCGTAATAACCGGAGCCACGGCAGGAATGGGTGCTGCAACTGCTCGAGAACTCGTTGAACAAGGCGCGAAGGTTGTTCTAAATGCACGAAGTACAGAGCGATTACAGGCGATTGTTTCCGAACTTGGCGACAGCAATGCCATCTATGTAGCTGGGGATTGCTCCGATCCTGACATTTCACGTTCCGTTGCAAAGGCTGCGATAGCCAAATTTGGAACTATCGATGCAGTCATCCCTAACGCTGGAATTGGTATGTATGGCTCAATTCTCGATTACAGCGATGAAGAAGTAAATCGAATGATGCGTACAAATTATGAAGGCACCGTTCATATTATTAGAGCCTGCCTACCAACGATGATTGAGAAAAAAGTTGGAGATATCGTAATAGTGTCATCCGTAGCGGGTTTCCGTGGTGGGGGAGATGAAGCAATTTACGCCGGGACCAAGCATGCTCAAGTTGGTTTGGCTGGTGGACTAGATCGCGAACTCCGTGAAAAGGGAATTCGTGTGGCATTGGTCTGTCCAGCAGGTACAGAAACCGAGTTTGCGCTCGGAGCAGGTCGAACTGCTGGAACGCCAGTACTCGCTTGTTACTTACGATCTGAAGATATCGCTTTTCAAATTACTACGATTTTGAAGCAACCTCGATCGGTTCGCACACACATCTGGACACTTTGGTCTATGAATCAGCAGTCTTAATGTGCGGATCATTTACCACGTCACCGCCAAATCCGAATGGGAGAAAGCAAAGCGATCGGGAATTTACGATCGTTCGACGCTAGGTAAATCTTTTGATGAAGTCGGATTTATTCATGCCTCGACAAAGGATCAGTTTCAGGACGTCGCTAAATTTGTTTATGGGGATATGGATATAGAACTTGTCGTTTTAGAACTAGATATCGAGATCTTGGAATCCAGTGGTATCAAAGTAATATTTGAAGACGGCGGGAATGGCCAAATGTTCCCGCATATTTATTCAAAAATCCCAACTGACCTAATTATTGCCGTGCATGCTGTGGAATTTGAGGATTCAATTTTACGAATGAAGTAGTTAAGTTGGATTCTTTATAACCAGTGGCATTCTGAACTAAACAGAGCTTCGCCTGTTTACTGCATACAATTTCCTCGCTGGCCATTATTGTTAGGCCCTGGTGTGCAGGAATTTTGACTCAGAATGGGAGAAATAGGGTGCAAATCCTTATTACTGGCGGCGGAGGAATGCTTGGCCAAAAGCTAGTTAATGAACTTGCACGGACCAGCAATTTACTTGATGTCAAGATCGATGAGATAACTCTTGCCGACGTAATTGTGGAGCCGAAAGTTCCATCTTCCGCTGAGTTCAAAATAGTTTTAAAAATTGCCGATTTGACGCAGGATGGTGTCGCAGAAGAGTTAATTTCGAATAGACCCGATGTGATTTTTCATCTTGCTGCGGTCGTTTCTGGAGAAGCCGAATCAAATTTTGAAAAGGGCTACCAAGTAAATGTTGTGGGAACTAGGAATTTATTTGAAGCAATCAGAAAGACTGGAAATGGCTACTACCCCAAGGTTGTCTTTACCTCCTCCGTTGCGGTTTATGGTGGACCATATCCAGAAGTTGTCGACGACGATTTCAATCTCCAACCAAAAACTAGTTATGGCGCTCAAAAAGCAATTGGTGAGCTTTTGTTGAATGACTATAGCAGGCGAGGATTCCTAGATGGAATCGGAATTCGCCTCCCAACAATTTGCGTACGGCCCGGTTTGCCAAACAAAGCGGCGTCGGGTCTATTTTCAAACATCATCCGAGAACCTCTTATTGGAATCGAAGCAGTTCTTCCAGCAGGAAAAGAATTTACCAATTTCTTTGCATCACCAAAATCTGCGATTGGATTCTTAATGCATGCGGCTTCAATAAAGACAGCCGTGCTTGGGGACCAGAGATGTTTAATGATGCCAGGCGTAGCCGCCTCGCTTGGCGAGGAGATCGAAGCACTCCGACGCGTCGCTGGGGATAAAGTTGTTGGGCTAATAAAGGAGGAACGCGATCCTTTTGTGGAAAAAATTGTCGCCGATTGGAACTTCCCGCCGTTTGAAACTGCCAGAGCTAAGGCGCTAGGTTTTACGTGTGAATCAACTTTTGATGAAATAATTCAAGTTCATATTTATGACGAACTCGATGGAAGAATTCCAGGATTAGAAAAATGAGTCAGATTGCCATTGTTACAGGCGCAAGCCGTGGAATAGGGAGAGCAACGGCAATTTCACTGGCAAAAAATGGTTGGACCGTAATTGCCGCTGGACGTGACAAATCCACGCTTGAGCTTGTTGCTAAGGAAGCCGGAAATGGAGCGGTCGCAATTGTCTGCGATGTAGGTGATCCCGTATCAGTTGAAGGTCTATTTAAAGAAGTCGAAGATAAATTTCATCGTCTTGACCTACTTTTCAATAATGCAGGAATTCCAGCGCGAGACGTGCCGATTGAAGAGCTAAATGTCGATGAATGGCGAAAAGTTCTAGATACAAATATCAGTGGCGTTTTCTACTGTACTCAACAAGCATTTAGGATCATGAAAGCACAAAACCCGCAAGGCGGTCGAATCATTAACAATGGTTCAATTTCTGCGCATGTTCCAAGACCAAACTCTGCGCCTTACACAGCTACGAAGCATGCCGTAACTGGTCTAACCAAATCTGCATCACTCGATGGACGTGAATTTAATATTGCATGCGGTCAGATTGATGTTGGAAACGCAGACACGAATATGGCAACCAAGCAGCGTGTGGGAGCTATGCAACCAAATGGAACAAGCATGGTGGAACCTACTATTGACCCCCAAGTAGTAGCTAATGCTGTCTTATATATGTCCGGTTTACCACTTGATGCAAATGTTCAATTTATGACGGTGCTTGCGACAAAAATGCCATACATAGGTCGGGGATAGAAATTCATCCTGAACGAGGCACCATAAGTCTCGCTTCACTTCGTGCCCTCGTAATAATTACGCTCTTTAATTATCTTGCGCAAATTCCATACTATTTTCACTATTGGACCTGCGCGAAAAACGCTAGACACTCCTGACCTCTAAAAAGGAGAAGAAATGTCCAGTCATTACCCCTTGGAGTTCAAGCAGAAGGCGATCAACCTCGTCACTCTTGAGCGTAAATCCATCACCCAAGTCTCACTCGAA
>CAIYQS010000251.1 GCA_903928395.1 uncultured Actinomycetes bacterium
AATAATGCCAGCGCATATCAAGCACCAGATCGACTCATATAAAAACGTCGGTTGGAAAGTTGCGAAATTCTCAAAACCGAGAGGACGATCCGCTAGCGGAATCTTGAGTCCCCAAGGAAGGCTCGTGGGTCTTCCGAATAATTCGTGATTGAACCAATTTCCCCATCGCCCAATTGCTTGCGCAATAAGAATTCCAGGGGCAAGCGCATCCAGCGCTAGTGCAAAGGTGATACTCCGATTCGCTTTTTTGAAATATAGATAGGCGACACCTGTTCCTAAAGCCACCGCGCCCCAAATCCCCATTCCGCCTTCCCAGATCTTGAAGGCATTACTTAATCGCCCGTTCGCGCCGAAATACAACTCCGGTGAAGTGAGAACGTGATAAATGCGACCCCCAATAACCCCAGCGGGTATCACGTAGATCGCTAAATCATAAAGTTCAGAGGGAATCCCACCACTCTTTATCCAGCGGATACGACCTATAGCCAGAGCGACAAGAATTCCTAAGAGAATACAGAGCGCGTAATAATGAATGGTGATCGCCCCCAACTCAATCGAAGAATTCGAAGGAGTTGGGATAAAACGATCAAACAAGGATGGACTTACTTAACACCAAGATCGGTAAGAACCTTGGTGAATAACTTGGCGTTATAGTCGGTAGCCAAAGGAAGCGTCTTCCCATTGACAATGACGGTGGGTGTGGCGTTGATATTTTTTGCAGCCGCATCAGCTTCGATGTTGCGCGTCCAATTGATGTATTTGCCACTTGTTATGCATGTATCAAATGTCTTCGAAGTAATTCCTACCGAGTGACCTAGCAAAATCAACTGTGCATTGGTCCAGTACGCCGAATTTTCCGCCATCTGAGTTGATGAAGGTTGGTTCACGTAGAGAGCAGTATGCATTTCGAGAAATTTGCCTTGATCCGCCGCGCAAGCCGCAGCTGCAGCTGTCAAAATGGAATCGGGAGCAATGAAAGACATCGGATGATAAACCGCATTAATTTTCCCAGCGCGTACTAGTCCATCGACGTAGGTGTTGTTGACTGCCTCAAAGTTTCGACAATTTGGACAACGAAAATCTTCATACATATCGACTTTAACCTTTGCCGTTGGATTTATCGAAATACCGTAACCATCGGCTTTTGTCACGAGTGCTGGAAGGGCGGCATGCGAATTGGAGTGGTTCTTTGCCAGCGCAGCGCCTACACCAGCGATTACTATGAACGCGATCATTCCGATAACGAGGTAGCGAGTGAATTTATCGCCCTGCTTCTTCGGAGCTTTATTCTTCTTCGCTTTTTTGTCAGCCATCTTCGCTTCTCCTCAAATTGATACGGTTATTATTCCGATTCAGAACTCTCTTTATCCAGCCCAAATTTACCGTGTGGGAAGCGATATAAATACCCCGCGACAATGGTGAGCCCGATATCACGAAGGATTTCAGTTAAATAGACCCCGCCATGGACCTTGCCATCAGCAGTTACTCCACCATTCCCAAAACATCCACAGTTAATTGCCAGTTTTCGAGCCCAAGCCTGCCCTACCGCAAAAACGAACAGCAGCATTAGCGCCCCTGAGAGCGTCGCTGACAACCGAACCCAAATTCCTACGATCAAGAGGAGCGCTAGGCCAATTTCAAGCCACGGCAGCACGTAACCAAAAATGTTTGCTACTGAAACTGGAAGTAATTTATACACTCTCACCGAAGCGGTGGCCTGAGCTGGATTTTTTGCCTTGAGATAACCTGCTGCGAAAAGGACTCCCCCGAGCAATAATCTTCCGATCAAAGTTAACCATCCGCGGATTTCGGCTGTAAATAAATTTTTCAATTGCGTATTAATCCTTTCGATAACTCACGCGCCAATTCTCGAACTTTTTCCAATCCCACTTCTGGTGATGAGCTATCCTGAAGCAAACGGATAAAAGCTGAGCCAACAATCACGCCATCTGCATATTGGGCTACCTCGTGCGCTTGCTCTGGGGTGGATACTCCTAAACCAACGGCGACTGGGAGATCACTTACCTCCCGAACTCGGCCAACTAGTTCGCGAGCGCTACTTGAAACACTTGTCCTCGTTCCGGTCACACCCATGAGCGAAGCCGCGTAGATAAACCCGGTTGTCGCTTCAGAGACACGGCGTAGGCGTTCCATCCCAGTGCTCGGAGCCACAACATAAATTCGATTTGTATCGAATTCGGAAGATGCCGTGATCCAGGCGGCAGACTCTTCAATGGTGAGATCCGGAGTTATGACACCGGAGCCCCCAACGGCTTTGAGTTGCGCCAGAAATGGAGTAACACCATATTTTTCAATCGGATTCCAATACGTCATCACAACAGTTGGAGCTAATTTTGCTACTGCCTCCAAGGTAGCGAAAACTTCCTTCGCTCCCGTCCCATTCCGAAGCGAAGTATCCGCCGCGGCTTGAATAATTGGTCCATCCATTACTGGATCGCTATACGGAAACCCAATTTCGATAGCATCCACCCCACCCTCGACCATGGCAGTTAACGCATCAATGCATCCCTGTTGGGTGGGAAACCCTGCAGGCAAATACCCAATGAGGAGCGCTCGATTTTCGGCGCGTGCTTTTAGGAATAGCGCATCAAGACGGGTACTCATGACAAAGGAATTCCAAAATACTCTGCCGCGGTTTGAACATCTTTATCTCCGCGGCCGGAAAGGTTTACCAAAAGCACGGCTTCCGATCCCAACTCTTTTCCAATTTCCATAGCGCCAGCGAGCGCATGCGCACTTTCGATAGCAGGGATAATGCCCTCAGTTTTACATAGAAGCGCAAAAGCTTCCATCGCTTGTGCGTCGGTGATCGATCGATACTCGGCGCGGCCAATGTCGTGAAGGTAGGCATGTTCAGGCCCTACGCCTGGATAATCAAGTCCAGCCGAAATCGAATGCGATTCAATAGTTTGACCATTTTTATCTTGTAAAACGTAAGAACGGGTTCCGTGTAGAACTCCTGGCGAACCACCGGAAATAGTCGCAGCATGAAGTCCAGTTTCAATCCCGCTACCACCGGCTTCAAGTCCGACGAGACGGACGTCGGCATCGTCGAGGAAGGGGTGGAAAATTCCAATCGCGTTTGAACCACCACCAACGCATGCCAGGATCACATCAGGAAGTCGTCCCATAAGTTCGAGGCACTGCTGCCGCGCCTCGATTCCAATGATTCGGTGAAAATCGCGAACCATGGTGGGAAAGGGGTGAGGACCCGCAACTGTTCCCAACAAATAATGCGTGGTTTCTACGTTTGTGACCCAATCCCGCATTGCTTCATTAATAGCGTCTTTGAGAGTTTTACTCCCCTGGGTTACTGGAATAACCTCCGCGCCAAGCAATTTCATTCGAGCGACGTTGAGTGATTGCCTTCTTGTGTCTTCTTCACCCATATAAACGACGCATTCGAGCCCCATCAAGGCTGCCGCCGTCGCAGATGCAACCCCGTGCTGCCCGGCACCAGTCTCGGCGATGATCCGCTTTTTACCCATCCGTTTGGTTAAGAGCGCCTGCCCAAGAACATTATTGATTTTGTGGCTTCCAGTGTGATTCAAATCTTCCCGCTTGAGAAGTATTCGGGCTCCACCTGCGTGCTGGGCGAAGCGAGGAACTTCCGTGATGATGCTTGGTCTTCCGGTATAACTCCGATGCAACTCCGCCAGTTCGGACTGAAATTCTGGATCTTTGAGTGCAATCTCATGGGCGAGAGTTAACTCATCCAGCGCCGCTATCAGTGCTTCGGGAACAAAACGCCCGCCATAAGGTCCAAAATGCCCGATGATATTGGAATCGATCGGATGGCTCATATGCCAACGGTACCAGCAGGCTTTCGGCCTAGAAGAGAGTTAATGGCTAGGGCTGGGTCACCGGCACGTACCAAAGTCTCCCCCACCAGAATGGCCTTGGCTCCGGCCGCCTGCGCGCTAATGACTTGAGAACGTGTTGAAATACCTGATTCGGCCACCCGGATGCGATCACCAGGTATTAATGGGAGTAGCGTCGAAAATGCGTCGTCATTTATATCAAGGGTTTTGAGATTTCGAGCATTCACACCAATGATGTTGGCACCGATCGAAAGCGCTCGCTCGAGTTCGATTTCATTATGAATTTCGACTAACACGCTCATACCAAGCTCCCGTGAGAGCGCTTGGAATTCGCTTAATTGAGCATCCGATAGCGCGGCGACAATGAGCAAAATCAAGTCAGCACCTAACGCACGAGTTTCGTAGACCTGATATTCAGTGACGGTAAAGTCCTTCCGGAGAACCGGGAGATTTACGGCCTTACGGACCTCTAAAAGGTCTTCTGGCGAACCTCCGAACCGCCGCTTTTCTGTAAGAACACTGATGACTGCCGCACCCGCTGATTCGTAACTCATCGCTAGTTGAGCGGGATCTGCAATAATCGCAAGTTCGCCTTTGCTTGGCGAAGCACGCTTTACTTCCGCAATTATTTGCATTCCATTTTTTGCAAGAGCTGCATGTGCATCGCGAACTTTGGGTGCAATCGCGACTTGTTCGAGAAGTTCCGCTCGAGACACTTCACGGGCCTTTACATCTTCAATTACCCCGGCGACAATCGAATCCAAAACAGTACTCACAACGTTGGGTCTTCGCCTTCATTGAGAGAGTTCCAAGGCGTTTTTGCTCGGGGCTCATAACGTTTGGAAAGTCCACGCTTTGTAATCCGAAAAGCGAATAGCAAGAAAATGATCAGAAGGAGAAACACTACCAATAGCTTTACAACCAACATCTATATGGGTCGCATTTCATTAGCGGTCGCGATTGCTCCTAAAACAGCTGCCGCCTTACTTTGGCACTCTTGATCTTCTGTCAGGGGATTCGAGTCCGCAACAATCCCGGCACCCGCCTGTACGAATGCCTTACCATCCTTTATGACGGCTGTCCGAATTGCGATACAGGTATCAATATTTCCGCGAAAATCTAAATATCCGATGGTCCCGCCGTAAATTCCGCGTCGAGTCGGCTCATTCTCCTCAATTATTTCCATCGCCCGAGGTTTAGGAGCGCCCGAGAGAGTTCCAGCAGGAAAGACAGCGAAGAGAGCATCAACTGGCGTGGAGGTTTGAGCTAATTTTCCCGTGACAGTTGAAACGATATGCATTACATGTGAGTAACGTTCAATCTGCATAAATTCTACGACTTCGACGGATCCCGGAGCGCATACTCTGCCCAGATCATTTCGCCCTAGATCTACTAACATCAAATGTTCGGCTCGTTCCTTAGGATCCGAAAGAAGTTCTTCACCAGTACGAAAATCTACTTCAGGGTCAGCAGATCTTGGCCGAGTTCCAGCGATTGGGTGCAATAAGACATCACTGCCATGAATTTTTACGAGTGCTTCGGGACTCGAACCTACAACAGATAATCCATCTTCAAATCTAAACAAATACATG
>CAIYQS010000252.1 GCA_903928395.1 uncultured Actinomycetes bacterium
ACATGATTACTATCCAAAGAAATATAGCGAAGAGCAGCGGATCTATTCGAAGAGCGCCAAAGACAATTGTTAAGAGGAGAAGTGAGACAGCAATAGATGGAATAAGTTTTCGGCCAGCGCGCTTATTGATAGCATCGTTGATCGAATGCATGTCATCCATTGGCAAGTAAACCCACGAGGTGTAGTTACACCTCTAGAAGTTCGGTCTCCTTATGCTTGAGGAGCTCATCAATTTTAGCGACATGATCTGTCGTTATTTTTTCAAGTTCTTTCTCGGAGCGGGAGAGATCGTCTTTTCCTATATCTCCATCCTTTTCCAGTTTCTCCATCGCTTCCTTCGCAGCGCGCCGAATATTTCGGATCGAGACCCGAGATTCTTCAGCTTTTGTTCGGGCCACCTTAATAAAATCTTTGCGCCGTTCCTCGGTCAACTGTGGAAAATTCACTCTAATTACTGCGCCATCATTGGCTGGGTTAACACCTAAGTCAGAATCGCGAATCGCCTTTTCTATTGAAGCCATCGCCCCTTTATCAAATGGCGAAATGATTGCCATTCTCGCCTCTGGTACCTGGAAGGTAGCTAACTGAGCAAGTGGGGTATAGGTGCCGTAATAGTCGACCATTATTTTCTGAAACATTGCTGGATGGGCTCGCCCGGTTCGTATTGCACCAAAATCTTCCTTCGCCACTTCCACCGCTTTGCTCATCTTTGTGCCAGCATCGGCCAATGTAGTTCCTAAATCAGACATCGTGCTCCTTTAGAGTGGTGCGGCCTAAAAATCTGCCAGACAGGTTGAACGACTGGCTCTCTCAAGAAACTAGGGTACCAATTGCATCGCCGCGGACGGCGCGTGCGATATTTCCCTTGTTTTTCAGGTCAAAAACGACAATTGGCAGCTTATTTTCACGACAGAGGCTAAATGCCGCGGCATCTGCTACCGCGAGTGATTTTGCAATAACATCGTCAAAACTAATGGAATCATATTTAGTAGCCGAGGGATCCTTCTTGGGATCAGCGCTGTAGACCCCATCCACGCCACTCTTTGCAAGCAAGAGCGCTTCGGAGCCAATTTCAAGCGCGCGTTGAGCCGCAACTGTGTCGGTCGTGAAAAATGGCATTCCTGCTCCTGCACCAAATATAACGACTCGCCCTTTTTCGAGGTGGCGGATTGATCGACGCGGGATATAAGGCTCTGCAACCTGCCCCATGGCAATGGCGGTCTGCACCCGAGTATCAATGCCCTCTTTTTCGAGAAAATCTTGAAGCGCGAGGCAGTTCATCACGGTTCCTAGCATTCCCATATAGTCCGCGCGAGCGCGGTCCATGCCCCGTTGTTGCAACTCAGCACCGCGGAAATAGTTTCCCCCACCAACAACTATTGCAATCTGAGTACCACCGCGAACAACTTCTGCGATCTGCTCCGCAATATCGTGTACAACATCGGGATCGACACCGATGCCTTTGGCGCCTCCAAAAACTTCACCAGAAAGTTTAAGGAGCACTCTCTTATAACCCGTACGAGCAGTTCCTGTACCGGTCATTTCAAATGCTCCTTATTCTAGAAATTAACTCCTGTGCAGAGGTTACTGTCCAACTCGGAATCGATGAAACGCCGACACGGCGGTCTTTGCCTCATCAAGCACCTGTTGTACGGTCTTTTTTGCATCCTTCGCGAAAGCTTGCTCAAGAAGGCTAACTTCCTTTACAAAGCCGGTAACCCGACCAGCGACGATCTTTTCGATCGAAGCTTCTGGCTTACCTTCATTGCGGGCAGTCTCTTCGGCGATGCGACGCTCACTCTCAATTGCTTCGGCAGGAACCGACTCGCGATTGAGGTATTGCGGAGCGAAAGCGGCGATGTGCTGAGCAACATCCTTACCTGCCTCAATTGCCTGGGAGGTCAGCTGTACAAGAACCCCCAGTTGTGGCGGTAGATCAGGGTTGGTCCGGTGGAGGTAAAGTGAAATTGGAGAACCTTCAAGAACCGCAATTCGTCGAAGTTCGATCTTTTCGCCCAAGGTCGCGTTTCCTTCATCAATTCGTGCCTGAACAGTTGCGCCGGATGGAAGGGTCGAAGCCAAAAAAGCATCCAGCGCCGTAATCTTTGATGAGAAGAGATGGTTCAAGAGTTCTTCAGCCAGTTCGATGAAGCGCTCACCTTTTGCGACGAAATCTGTCTCGCAGTTAAGTTCTAGCATTACTCCGAGGCTACCTTCAGCCTTGGCAAGTACTACTCCATTAGACGTCGTGCGACCTTCACGCTTAGTGACTCCCTTGAGCCCCTTGACGCGAATGATTTCGACGGCCTTTTCATAGTTGCCATCAGCCTCATCAAGGGCTTTCTTACAATCTAGCATGCCAGCGGCAGTCGCCTCACGCAGGCGTTTTACATCTTCAGCTGTATATGAAGCCACGAATTATTCTCCCTTTACTTCTTCTGCAGGTGTTTCGGTAACAGTAATTTCAACAACAGGCGCTGCATCTGCTGAAGCCTCAAACTCTGCTGATTCGCCAATTGGTGCTTCCAATACGTCGGCTGCAACAGCGCTAGCTACGCTGGTATCTTGCGCGGCAAGAGCGGTTTCAACTTCAGCGAAAACTTCGTCTGTAGTCGCAACTTTGTCGGCGACTGCAACAGCAGCAGCCGAACGAGCAGCTAAACCTGCAACGGCAGCATCTGCAATTACGCGAGTAAGCAATCCGATTGATCGAATAGCATCATCGTTACCTGGAATCTTGTAATCAACTTCATCTGGATCGCAGTTTGTATCCAAAATCGCAACAACTGGGATACCCAGCTTGCGAGCTTCGGCAACTGCGAGGTGCTCTTTCTTGGTATCTACTACCCAGATCGCACTAGGCAACTTAGTCATGTTACGAATACCTTCAAGGTTCTTGGTGAGTTTCTCGCGCTCACGACGAAGGACTAAGAGCTCCTTCTTTGTTAATACCTGATCGTTCTTCTGCTCAAGTTGCTCGAGTTCCTTGAGGCGTTGAATCCGCTTGTACACGGTTGGGAAGTTGGTCAACATTCCACCTAACCAACGCTCGGTTACATATGGCATTCCAACACGAGCAGATTGCTCAATAATTGGTTGATGCGCTTGCTTCTTGGTTCCAACAAAGAGGATATGTCCACCCTTAGCGACGGTGTCTTTGATGAAATCGTAAGCTGAATCAATAAGCCCTAGGGACTGTTGAATATCAATGATGTAAATTCCGTTGCGCTCA
>CAIYQS010000253.1 GCA_903928395.1 uncultured Actinomycetes bacterium
CCCGTAGAAGCTCTGTGTCAGTACTAGAGGACCCGGGTTCGATTCCCGGCACCTCCACCTAAGCTAAACCCCACTCTCATCAAGTGGGGTTTAGTGCTTTCTATGGACTAATTATGTGAAAACTTTTTGGTGAGTGAAAGTAATAGCTGTTTGATGGTGTAAAGAATTCAGGCAACCAAAAGTTGGTAACGACCATCGAAAAGTTCGATCTGCTGTAAGAATCTTGTAAGGCAAGCAGAGGGAATAATCAGGAGTTCCTTATTGTCTAGTTCCTTTTTTCTCGCTAAGTTAAAAATTTCATTACTCGGCTTAAGCAAATGTAAAAGCCAGCGAGAACGGCGGAGACAAAGTGGAGAAGTTCTTCGCTCGGGTCGGGCTCACCGCTCGAGGAATTGTGTACCTTTTAATGGGCCTTCTTGCTTATCTCCTTGCAGGAAGTTCTCACGTGGAAGTAGATCAAGGGAGCGTTTTAGATAAGGTATTTCTTCGGCCAGGGGGCAGGTTATTGGTAGGCCTCATAGCAATTGGCTTCTTCTGCTATGCGCTCTGGCGTTTCTTTGAAGCGGGCTTTGGTGTTACCGGTGAGAAACGTGGAGTGGGAAATCGCGTTATTTCATTTGTCCGAGGTTTGATCTACTTGTCTCTCACGGTCACCGCCGTTTCTATTTATAACGGTTCGAGGCAACATCAAAGTACTCAACAACGAAGTTACGCGATCGATATATTGTCCCGGCCCGGTGGGCGAGTTGCACTGGGATCCCTTGGTTTTATCATCATCGTGGTCGGTATCGCTGGCGTATATGACGGCCTGAACTTAAAGTTTATGAGCCACTTCCAAGGCGAGAAGCTTTCATCCACCACCCGAATTTGGATTAGTCGCCTAGGGCAAATCGGAATTATTTCCCGCGGATTAGTTTTCGTAATCATTGGATCACTTCTCGTCTCAGCCGCATGGAGGAACAACGCCACAAAGGCCACTGGGCTGGATGGAGCTTTAAAGACCCTGAAAAATGAACCATTTGGTGGCTTTTTACTTATTCTCGTTGCTGCTGGTTTCGTAATTTTTGGGATTTACGGACTCGCGGAAGCCCGCTTTCAAGATATCTAAGTGAATATAAAAAATGAGTGATTCAGAAATGGAGGCGTGAGAAATGGTTTTACAGAAATCAGAAAAGAAAGTAGTCATCTTAAAACTTACGGGGGGTGCAATCGCACTCTGGGGACTGCTTTCTCTTATCGGGTTTCTGATTAGCCATGTGTTGTCCTATGGTCGAATTGGCACCTGGGATCGGCAGGTCGAAGTTTGGTTTGCCGGGCACCGGCGTGGATTACTAAATTCTCTTACCGGTTATGCAAATGCACTGGGCGGCACATTGTCGGTCATCGGAATAGTCATCGTTGTGTTCTTTACTTTTCGTTGGCGATTCAAAAGATGGGACGAGTCCTTGGTCATTCTCACTGTGATGTTGGGAGAGGTGACGGTTTTCTTGGCCGTGACATTTACAGTTCAACGTTCTCGCCCAGCTGTCGTTAGATTGGATAAATCTCCTCCCACGCTCAGTTACCCATCAGGGCATACAGCCGCCGCTATGGCTTTATATGGTGGAGTAGCGGTCCTACTATTATTTATTTATGGTCGCACCTGGAAGACAATCACTTGCGCATTGATTCTTTTCTCGCTTCCAATTCTTGTTGGTATTTCGCGTCTCTACCGAGGAATGCACTTCCCTACTGACGTTCTCGCGGGGGCATTTGGAGGGGGAGTTTGGATGGCTTTTACTATCTCGATCATGATTCCAAAAAGATTTCGGTCAGAGTATGTTAGAGATCGATCAAAGGCACTGCAATAAAAACAGACCCCCCTAAAGTTGCCCCTGGCCGAACAGTATTTACTGCTGTCAATTGTCTGCGGGTTGCGATCATTGCTGGGTTAACGTTTGCACTGTTGGCTATCTGGATCTCAAGGAAGGGCGCAACCGTTCCAGGCTTCGATCAGCGGATCCACGCGTGGGTTATAACTCATCGAACTTCAACCAACATAAAATTCTCACGAGGCGTGACCTGGGGGGGAGTCACCCAAATTGTGTTACCAGTCCTCATACTGCTTGGAGCAGTAGCAAGTGAAGGCGGAGGGACGTTAACTCGACGTTTTAAGTCTGGTGTATTGATCTCATTGGTGGCGAGCGTCGGAGCTTATCTCGGACTCCAGATTAATCATTTAGAAGGGCGAGTTCGGCCACCATTATCTGATTGGGTAGGAACCGCGGGCGGACCTTCATTCCCCTCGGGCCATACGACTGTCGCCTCAATCTTTGCAGCATCATGCGCGTGGGTGCTTGCTACGCGAGTTCACGTGGGGTGGCCACGTATCGCACTTTGGTCTGGTGCGGTGCTTTACGCTCTAGGAATTGGGCTTTCACGAATCTGGTTAGGAGTTCATTGGCCAACTGACGTAATTGGCGGTTGGCTTTACGCGTTAACTTGGCTGTCAGCAAGCGCGGCAGTCGTTCTTACAATCCGGAAGCGGCGGCCGGATCCTGCATCACGCAAAACGTAATTGACGCTTAGGAAGCGGAGGCGGGGGCGGCATCGACATCGGCTGGTACGCAGATCGTGATTGATAAAGGATGAATTTTGATATGCATCTTTTTAACTGGCTTGCGCTCGCTTCCATCCATTTCATAAGGGAAACGTTTTTTGAAAGTGATGTGAAATTCTTTCCCGTGAGTTAATTCAACGAAGGGTGATTTTTCAGGTTTTCCTTGAGTGACACGCCCAAATGTTCTGGCCCAGTCAACGGGATTTTTGGCAGTAACAACCGCAAGTTCGAGAATTCCATCATCTGGCTTTGCAGCCTTAAAAACTTCAAGTCCTCCTATCCCTTTGCTCACATTGCCAACGAGGACACACGAAACTTTCCCCCTAAAATATTCATTTCCGTCGACATCGATCACTGCCTTCACCCGACGACTGCTGAGATTCTTTGTCCCAGAATAAAAATAGGCCAATCGACCAACTACTTCCTTCAATTTAACGCTCGCCTCTTTAATAATAAACGCATCAAATCCTGTACCGGCCATAACGGCGAAGTGCTCACCATTAAAAGTGCCGGTGTCGAGTTCGCGACGAATTCCTCGAAGTCCCACCGCTACAGCTTTTGAAATATCATTTGGAATATCTAGATTCCCAGCAAGGAGATTTGCAGTACCAGCCGGCAGAATTGCGAGAACCGCGTCGGTGTCAATAAGTGCGTTGATACATTGTTGGACTGTGCCATCTCCACCCCAAATGAAAATCACGTCGGCGCCTTTTTCAAGTGCGTGTTTTGCCCACTTGGGAGCTTCATCACTCGTCTTAATTTCATACCAGAGCGGATCTTCATAACCCTCGCGCGCAAAAGTGTCACGAAGTTCTGTTAGACCACCTCCAAATGACTTATTGATGTGTGCTATGACCGCTACATTTCCCATGCTTTTGCTCCTAACAAACTTTCCTCATGATCCTGACTCACTCTACGATGGAATTCTGTATTAGCCTATGCCGAGGAATTGGAAAGCCCAAGGAATTCGATAGTCTTGAAAATAATGAAATTTAGGTTTTCTACTATCTAGAATTTGAGAATGAAAATGTAAGCAAAATGCAAAGTTTCATTTCCAATATCTACCTAATAAATGAAGTTTCCACTTTAGTAGGCGGTGACCATTAGCGATTTACTGCAGTTTTGAGAGGTGCCAATCAATATTTCTCTGAATGAAGCGCTCGTACACCGAGGCGTGTGACAATGAAAACTTTCAATCGACATTCTGGGCTAGCCGATGAACTATAAATCTTTCACACGAGAGCTTCATAAATTATGATGGCAAATGGAAAGTCCAAAA
>CAIYQS010000254.1 GCA_903928395.1 uncultured Actinomycetes bacterium
CGTACTTAGCGGTTGATGAGTTGTTGGCTCTTCAAAATTTAGTTTCAGATGGACCAGAGCACGATGAGATGCTCTTCATCGTAATTCATCAAACCTACGAATTATGGTTTAAACAGATACTTCATGAAATTCTCCATCTGCAGAGCAGACTCGAGGATGGAGATACCTATAAGTCGCTAGCCACACTCGGCAGGATCCGTACGATTCTAAAAGTCTGCGTAGGGCAGGTAGACATTCTGGAGACAATGACTCCCACACAATTCAATTCTTTTCGAAGTTTTCTCGAATCTTCCTCTGGTTTTCAATCTGCACAATTTCGCGAGTTTGAGGCGATCCTGGGACGCAGAGATTCACGGATGTCGGGACATCTGCCACCAAGCGCTCAAGCCAAGATTGCTAATATTGCAGCAGCTCGTTCGTTATGGGATTCGACTCTCCTGTATTTATCTAAGAGGAACTACCCGGTTCCTGCGAAATACTTAGATCGAGATTTCTCTCTGGCCTACGAACCAAATGAAGAGGTGCAAGATATATTGCTACAGATTCAACTCAGCGATCCAGAGGCGGCGTTGATCTGTGAGCGACTGGTAGATATTGACGAAGGTTTGCAAGAGTGGCGCTACCGCCACGTGAAAATGGTAGAGCGCACCATCGGCCACAAAAGTGGGACCGGGGGATCAAGCGGTGTTGGCTACTTAAATACCACCATATCGCGCCCAGTATTTCCAGATCTTTGGGCTATTCGTGAACGCATTTAAGAGATGCAAGATTTGATGCGCTGGCTTGGGTGAAAGGACAAGCTGGTTCAATTTTCAGCGAATCTATAACCCATTCCGAGTTCGGTAATGATGTAGATCGGGCTCTTTGGATTTGGCTCTAACTTTTGCCGAAGTTGAGAAATGAATAAGCGGAGCGACCCGTTCTCTTCGGCATAGTTTGTACCCCATCCAGCATCCAAGATCTTGCGTTTGGTGACGAGTGAGCCACGGTGAATTGCGAGCACCTCAAGAACTTTCCACTCGGTAGCCGTGAGGTGAGGTGCGGCTTCGTCGCCCGTTGTGCGGGCAATTGTTCGCTTTGTAAAATCAATCTCCAGATCACCCATGACGAGTGAGCGAAGTTCAATCTTCTCCTCGACTCGCCTGGACACTGCTTTGATGCGCGCAAAGAGTTCTTCAACATCGAAAGGCTTAGTGATGTAATCATCTGCGCCGTGTTCAAGGGCTGTGATCTTAAATTTGGAATCGGTGCGTCCGGACAGGACAAGGATCGGCACATTGCTCCAGGTTCGAATGCTCTTGATGACAGTCAATCCATCTTGGTCTGGTAGCCCTAAGTCAACGATGATGACATCGGGGTGTTTATCCACGGCCATCGCATTACCAACGGCGGCGCTGGGAGCTGCAATCATCTCGTAACCACGGGCCTGCATGTTTACTGCAAGGGCTCGGATGATCTGGGGTTCATCATCGATAACAAGGACTTTACGCATGTGAAGCTATTTTACTCGGTGCACTAATCGTTGGAATCACGACAATCGCAGTGAGGCCGCCGCCCGGAGTTTCATCCAAGGTGAGTTCGGCGCCGATTGCCTCGGCTAAGCCGTGACTCAAGGCCAATCCAAGTCCGACTCCGCGATCATTATCAACATCGCCCAAACGCTTGAAGGGAGCGAGTAGTTCTGCCAGTTGGTATTAGTGAC
>CAIYQS010000255.1 GCA_903928395.1 uncultured Actinomycetes bacterium
GAGGAGATTTTGGGCTAACCCCTGAAGTCGGGTAGCCTCGGTCACTCGTAAGACCCCAGATAATGGGCCTGTAGCTCAGCTTGGTTAGAGCGCTTCCCTGATAAGGAAGAGGTCGGAGGTTCAAGTCCTCCCAGGCCCACTCAGTTATACCGAAGCCGATACCCATATAAATAACGTAAGTTAAAGGTAATAGATCTGTTGATACACCTTTTACTCCCCTGATTACAATCAAAATTAATGATGTAGTTAATTCGCATGCGAGTGAAAAGGGAATCGTTCAATGAAAGCACTCATGGTAATGACGTCACATGATCAACTAGGGGATACAGGCCGAAAGACAGGTATTTGGCTGGAGGAATTTGCAGCCCCTTTCTATGTCCTTACGGATGCAGGCGTTGAGGTGGTTCTCGCCTCACCGAAAGGAGGTCAACCACCCATTGATCCTTCAAGTGAGGAGTCGGCTGCACTTACAGAGGCAACCCGAAGATTCAAAAAAGACAAGGGCACACAGGCGCTGTTTGCGAAAACCTTGAAACTAGAAGAAGTGAGCGCCGACGATTTTGATGGGGTGTTCTACCCAGGCGGGCACGGACCACTCTGGGACTTGTCGAGTGATGAAAACTCACACGCCTTATTGGATTCCTTTATCTTTCAAGGAAAGTTAGTTGCCGCAGTTTGTCACGCCCCCGTTGTGCTTTTAAATCTAGAGAACTCGTACGGAAAGAGTTTTCTAGCAGATAGACACGTAACCGGCTTCTCCAATGCAGAAGAGGCACTTGTTGGGTTATCTCAAATCGTGCCGGTGCTCCTTGAAGATGCTTTGATAAGTAAAGGCGGGATTTACTCCAAAGCGGAAGCGGATTTTGCTCCCCATGTTGTCATGGATGGCCAGTTGATAACGGGACAAAATCCAGCCTCATCGGCGCCAGCGGCGGAGCGGTTTGTCGAGATGTTGAAAAGAACCACGGTGGGCGCACTTTCAAGCGGTGCGGAATAATTACCAAACTAGAGAGCAAGGGAGAGACGATGAAGATCGGAATCATTGGTGCAGGAAATATCGGGGGCAACCTCACGCGCCGCTTAACAAAACTAGGCCACGAGGTGCGTGTTGCCAACTCTCGCGGTCCAGAGAGTTTGGCTGATCTCGTCGTGGAAACAGGAGCAACTGCTGTTCAGGCTGACGCTGCCGCACTCGACGCCGATCTTGTCGTCGTGACCATCCCCGAGAAGAAGATCCCCGATCTCGACAAAGGATTTTTGAAGGGAGCCAAAAAAGATGCAGTAGTCATTGATACCGGCAACTACTACCCACAACAGAGAGATGGCTTGATCGCCGAGATTGAGAATGGAGTTACGGAAAGCCGTTGGGTAGCAAACCAAATCGGGCATCCCGTTGTTAAAGCCTTTAACGGTATTTATTCGGTCAACCTCAGTGAGAAGGCTCGCCCTCAAGGAGCTGCTGACCGCATGGCGCTACCCGTTGCGGGGGATGACCCAGCGGCCAAGAAGGTAGTAATGGATTTAATTGAAGAACTTGGTTTCACAGCGGTAGACGCGGGCACCCTAGACGAGTCATGGCGCCAACAACCAGGCACGCCGGTGTACGGGTTAGTTGGAGATGTGCAAGCGGTGAAGGAAGCGCTAGCCGCCGCTAGTCCAACTCGACTCAAGGAGTGGCGGGCTTAGTTAATCGTTGAAGATTTCGCCCGAGGCTCCCGCAACCCAAGATAAGGCCCAAGTAAAAGAAAGCCTAAGACGGTCGCCAAAACTTCAGCCGCGCCCCACGGTAGAGCCTGTTGGAGCGTACTTGTCTCGGCTTTATTCATCCCCGAAAGTCCGGAGAGAATTGCAATAAAGAGCAAGGGAGCTGTTGGATGACGCTTAATAGCGCCGATGGCTCCCTCCCCAATGGAAAGTATTTTTGGTGAGTGAATGGAATAGCTCTCTTGAGCTACAAAAGAGCTATTAATTCTTAATTTAGTGAGAGCTGCCAAGCCACCAATTGATCCGGCATTCATGACGACCACACTTAAGATCAGCGCGGTTTCATTCGGATTCTTATTTTGAATTGAATCAAGAATGAAATTAGCTGATAACGCAGCGACTCCTACTTGCAATGCAAGCAGTGAGATTTTCAACGCTCTCTTAATAAAGGTTCGATCACTTCCGGAATTTTCTAGTGACTTCCATAGAGAGAGGGTTCTCGAGGCTCCGCAAATACCTGCGACCAAGGCGACCTGAACTGAAATGAGACCGAGGAAGAAAGTAATTTGTTGCACGATAGATGCACTTGAAGTGTTTCGGGGTTGGCTCCATGCCGCGATAAGAAAGGTTACGAGAACCAAAGTTCCCGATGAGAGCGCAATTATTGGTGCTTGCTTTGTAGCTTTAGCGCCCTCACATGCATTGAAGCCACCTGCGATGAGGTTGACTGAACCAAATGCATGGACCGCCTCAGCTTCTGCATGTGGACTTAGCGCGCCGAGAGAAATTTTCTCTGCGGTGGAATCTAAGAGATGGTCACGAACTTCACTCAGAATCTCCCCTTTGTGTTTTTTGTTCGTCTCTAAAAGTGAATTCAATTCATCAAGATAGTTATTAATAGCGCTCACTAGGGATTCACCACCAAGATACGTGAGACGGCGGAAGAGAATGCTTGCCATGAAGCGCGACTCTCTTTAAGCGAACCATGTCCAGCAGGGATTAAGTGATAAACGCGACGTTCACGCCCTTCAACCATCTCGCGAGTACTCTTTATTAATCCGTTCTCTTCAAGTCTATGAAGTGCGGGATAGACCGTGCCTTCTGGGAGATCAAAAAGTCCTGAACTCTCTCGTCGCAAAGATTCAATAATCGAATACCCATGCGCCGACCCTGTCTCAAGGATGGCAAGGACCATTGCCTCTAAATGCCCTTTAATCTGTTGGTTACTCATACTTAGATATACTAGGTATAGGCGCTAACCACTGTCAAGCACTACTCCTGAATTTCCTTGCAGTCGCCAGTTCAGATAAGGTACGGGTTCTGAATTAAATACGGGGCCTTAGCTCAATTGGTAGAGCGCCTGCTTTGCAAGCAGGAGGTCAGGAGTTCGATCCTCCTAGGCTCCACTTACTTTTTCAATAATCACTCAAAGCGGAGGCA
>CAIYQS010000256.1 GCA_903928395.1 uncultured Actinomycetes bacterium
GAGGAGATTTTGGGCTAACCCCTGAAGTCGGGTAGCCTCGGTCACTCGTAAGACCCCAGATAATGGGCCTGTAGCTCAGCTTGGTTAGAGCGCTTCCCTGATAAGGAAGAGGTCGGAGGTTCAAGTCCTCCCAGGCCCACTGAGTTATACCTATACCGATGCAAATAACGTAAGTTAAAGGTAATAGATCTGTTGTTACACCTTTTACTCCCCTGATTACAATCAAAATTATTGATGTAGTTAATTCGCATGCGAGTGAAAAGGGAATCGTTCAATGAAAGCACTCATGGTAATGACTTCACATGATCAACTTGGGGAAACAGGTCGAAAGACAGGTATTTGGCTTGAGGAATTTGCAGCCCCCTTCTATGTCCTTGTGGATGCAGGTGTTGAAGTAGTTCTCGCCTCACCGAAAGGTGGTCAGCCACCCATTGATCCTTCAAGCGAGGAATCGGCTGCACTCACAGAGGCAACCCGAAGATTCAAAAATGACAAGGGTACACAAGCACTGTTTGCAAAGACTTTGAAACTCGAAGAAGTGAGCGCCGACGATTTTGATGGAGTGTTCTATCCAGGTGGGCACGGACCACTCTGGGACTTGTCGAGTGATGAAAACTCACACGCCTTATTGGACTCCTTTATCTTTCAAGGAAAGTTAGTTGCCGCAGTTTGTCACGCCCCCGTTGTACTTTTAAATTTAGAGAACTCGTATGGAAAGAGTTTTCTAGCAGATAGACACGTAACCGGTTTCTCCAATGCAGAGGAGGCGCTTGTTGGGTTATCTCAAATCGTACCGGTGCTCCTCGAAGATGCTTTGGTAAGTAAAGGTGGGATTTACTCCAAGGCTGATGCGGATTTTGCTCCCCATGTTGTCATGGATGGCCAGTTGATAACAGGACAAAATCCAGCCTCCTCGGCACCAGCGGCAGAGCGGTTTGTTGAGATGTTGAAAAGAACTACGGTAGGCGCACTTTCAAGCGGTGCGGAATAATTACCACACTAGAGAGCAAGGGAGAGATTATGAAGATCGGAATCATTGGTGCAGGAAATATCGGAGGCAACCTCACGCGCCGCTTAACAAAACTAGGCCACGAGGTGCGGGTCGCAAACTCTCGCGGTCCAGAGAGTTTGGCTGACCTTGTAGCGGAAACAGGAGCAACTGCTGTTCAGGCTGACGCTGCCGCACTCGACGCCGATCTTGTAGTCGTGACCATCCCCGAGAAGAAGATCCCCGATCTCGACAAAGGATTTTTGAAGGGAGCCAAAAAAGATGCAGTAGTCATTGATACCGGCAACTACTACCCACAACAGAGAGATGGCTTGATCGCCGAAATTGAGAATGGAGTTACGGAAAGCCGTTGGGTAGCAAACCAAATCGGGCATCCCGTTGTCAAAGCCTTCAACGGTATTTATTCGGTCAACCTCATTGAGAAGGCTCGCCCTCAAGGAGCTGCTGACCGCATGGCGCTACCCGTTGCGGGGGATGACCCAGCGGCCAAGAAAGTAGTAATGGATTTAATTGAAGAACTTGGTTTCACAGCGGTAGACGCGGGCACCCTAGACGAGTCATGGCGCCAACAACCAGGCACGCCGGTGTACGGGTTAGTTGGAGATGCGCAAGCGGTCAAGGAAGCGCTAGCCGCGGCTAGCCCAGTGCGCCTACCTGAATGGAGGGCGTAAGAGCACTATTTCTAGGGCACACGAGCGGATTTCCTGCTTTAAAGGAGTTCAGATAAGGTACGGGTTCTGAATTAAATACGGGGCCTTAGCTCAATTGGTAGAGCGCCTGCTTTGCAAGCAGGAGGTCAGGAGTTCGATCCTCCTAGGCTCCACTTACTTTTTCAATAATCACTCAAAGCGGAGGCA
>CAIYQS010000257.1 GCA_903928395.1 uncultured Actinomycetes bacterium
ATTTAGTGATAACCCAAAATACGATGTGGATAGGTCATCTTCTAGTCTCGTGAAATTCTTTGAGGGCGGTAAGCAGGGAACAACTTACCCCGATATGACTTGTGAACCGAAAGAGGCTTTTAATGCAGTGGCTAAATTTTATTCAGAATCTGAGCACTGACTTCGCCTGACGCAAGTAAAAGCAATTACGGGAGTGACCATTCTTAATCCATAAGCGTGCGCTTGGTGGGATTCGAACTAGTAGTTAACCCGCCCTTTTCTCTTTAAATCACGCTTAAAATCCACCCACTTGCCCCTGTCACTGGGTCGGACTATCTTTCGAACATATGTTCGAATCAGCCATTAACCCACCCGTCACCCCTGGATCCGTCCCAGGGGCTATTGGTGAGCCCGCAGGGGTAACACCTGGGGCACGGGTTATCGCACCAGAGGGTGAACCGCTGGAGTTCATCTATAAGGGGCGACGCTTCCACGTTCACGCCATTGTCTCTAGGTGGCGTGAATCTGGTGGATGGTGGAACCGGATTGATGATGGTCGGCTGCAGAAGGCTCCACTGGAGGATGTCATTTTTAATGATGGGGGCAAAGCGATCTGGCGGGTTGAGGCTGCTCCTGAAGGGGCGCTGGCGACCTTTGAGATAGAACTCGATGAAATCACTGGCAAATGGCAGATTCGCCCAACATCTAGACCGTCATGAAACTTCCGTTCACACATCTCTCTGTCGCTAGTGGTTATTCCTTTAAGTATGGAACTGCGCTGCCGCATCGTTTAGTTGAACGGGCAGCAGAGCAGGGTTCTACGGCGATTGCTCTGACAGATCGAGACAATGCTGCTGGTGCGATTAGGTTTGCACAGAGCTGTGAAGAGATTGGTGTGGCGCCAATCCTTGGCGTCAACTTAAGTTTCTTGCAGAAGAAGTATCGCGTCACGATCTTTGCGCAAGGCGATGGCCTGGGTGCGCTCTATCGGTTGATCCCCAGCATTAATTTAAGTGATGACAAGTTGCTCACTTACAAAGTTTTAAATGAGGCATCGCGGTATTCATCACAACTGATTGTGGCGCACGGCGTACATTCGCAGATGGCTGCTTCGATTAATGCGCGGCGCATCGAGGAAGCACTATCTATTTACGGATCCGCTGCTGATTTATTTGCGGGGCAGGTGATTGAGTGCACGTCGCATCTGCGCTCTGGTACTGGACCTTTATCGACGACATATGCGGCAAGGATGTTGGGCTTTGCGCGGGATCATAATCTGCCAGCGATTTTAACTAATGCGGTGCGGATGCTTGATCGCAGCGATGGCCCAGTTGCAGATGTATTGGACTCGGCACGCAAGTTGGTGCCGTTGCATTACAAACATGTAGAGCGCAGTAACAGCGAGGCATACCTCAAGAACCCAGCAGAAATGGCCTGGGTGGGTGATGAGATCGCGCGGGCAGCGGGGGAGCGCAACGGCAATCGGTTGCTTGCTGATACCGAAGATTTGTCACAACGATTGCGTTTGTCCACGCGGCGGGATATCGGGTTGGGTGCGATTCATCTGCCACATGTTGCAGATCCTTTGGAGTTACGTCGGCGTACTCGCGCTGCTTTGTCACGTTATACAGGCGAACTATCAGTTAAAGCTGCGGTCCGATTAGAGGAAGAGTTAGAAACCGTTACAACGCTGGGTTTTGAGCCCTATTTCTTAAGCGTTGCCGCGGTTGCCGATATGGCTAGAGATCGCGGGATCAGGGTTGCCGCAAGGGGTTCTGGTGCGGGTTCTTTGATCTGTTATCTGCTTGGGATATCTGGTGTAGAGCCAATCCGCCAAGGGTTATTGATGGAGCGTTTTTGTTCGGTGCTGCGGGCAGAGTTGCCCGATATTGATATTGATGTCGAGTCAGATCGACGGCTAGAAATATATAGCGCAGTCTTTGATCGCTATGGTTTCAAAAGTGCAAAGTATGTTGCTGGTGATGATAGTTCGACAGCGACCGTTGCGATGGTAGAGACATATAAGGCACGTCATGCGATCCGTGATGTGGGCGCGGCACTGGGGATTGCCCCCATGGAGATAGATCTGATTGCAAAGTCGATGCCACATGTGAGATCTCGCAATATCCAAAAGGCGCTAGAGAACCTGCCAGAATTGCGTAGCCTCAACCTCAATAGCCCAATTCTTAAAATGGCGATCAGCCTTGCTGCCAAACTCGATGGTCTGCCTAGGCACCTTGCGATGCATCCATGCGCTGTTGTTTTATCGGATCCGGGTTTGCTTGATTATGCACCGTTAGAAATAAATGCCAGTAGTTATCCAATGCTGCAATTTGATAAAGATGATGTTGAAGCGATTGGTTTACTTAAACTAGATATTCTCGGAGTGCGGATGCAATCTGCGATTGCTTATGCGCTTGATGAGATCAAACGTGTTGATGGTGTTGACCTTGATATCGATCAGATTGCGCTTGATGATGCGCCGACCTTTGATCTGATCAAATCCACGCGCACTCTTGGTATCTTTCAAATCGAAAGTCCGGGACAGCGCGAACTTGTCGGAAAGTTTGCGCCAGATACCTTTACCGATCTGATTATTGATATCTCACTTTTTAGGCCGGGTCCCGTTAAAAGCGACATGATCGTGCCGTTTCTCAATGGACGACAAGAACTCAAGGGGCGGTCGATGATTCATCCCGACCTTTATGACGTACTGCACGAAACCGAAGGAGTTGTGGTCTTTCATGAACAGGTTATTCAGGTTATTGCGATCATGGGCGGTGTTACTTTGGCCGAAGGCGATGAACGCAGGCGTTTGATGGGTAGTCCCGAAGGTCAGATAGAGATGCGAGATTGGTTCTATCCTGCGGCGCTCGCGCGCGGTTATGCCAGCGGGGTTGTTGATGAGGTCTGGGAAATTCTGCGCTCCTTTGCCTCCTTTGGTTTCTGTAAGGCACATGCTGCCGCTTTTGCGCTACCTACTTATCAATCGGCATGGCTTAAAGCGCATTACACCGCACCATTTATTGCTGGGTTGCTTACTCATGATCCAGGTATGTATCCCAAGCGGTTGATCTTGGATGAAGCGCGGCAGTGGGGGATTGCAATTTTGCCGATAGATATCAATAAATCTGATCGCGACTATCGGGCAGAGCGGGTAGATACAGATAGCGATACGCGCGCTCCGTATCTAGCTCCTGATTTGATCAGTACTGGCAAAAGTTTGGCGCTTCCTGATGCGCGTGGCTATGGGATCAGGATGGGGCTGCGCGACATTGCAGGGATCAATAGCGCAGAGATCACGGGAATACTTCTTTCGCGTCCTTACCTTGATCTCGCTGATTTTGTTGCACGATCTAGTGCAAGTCGTCCAATTTGTGAAGCGTTGATCATGGTCGGTGCATTTGATGAGTTACATCAACTAGATCAAGGTGCTCTTAATCGTCGTGATCTACTTTTACATTTACAAGATCTTTACAAGTTATCTAGTACAAGCGTTCGCGGGACGGCAACTAATCAGATGGTGCTTGGTCTTACGCCACCACCACTAAAGGCAAGTGGACTGCCAGAGTTATCATCCGCCGAAGAGGTACGCCACGAATTAGATCTAACTGGTATGGATATATCTCGCCATATGATGGAGTTCTATGGCGAATTCCTTAACCATGTGGGAGCGGTGCGTTCATCGGATCTGATTCACAAACGTTCCGGCGAGTCGGTCTTAGTTGCAGGAGTGAAGGTTGCGCTACAGATGCCTCCGATCCGCTCTGGTAAGCGCGTGATCTTTCTGACTTTGGACGATGGCCACGGCTGTAACGATGTGACCTTCTTTGAGGATATTCAACAGAGCAGCGGCAATCTGCTCTTTACTTCATCACTCTTCTTGGTTCGTGGTGAAATCAGGCGTACTGGACCGCGCGGAATTTCATTGCGGGCGACCCAGGCGTGGGAACTGACCGACTCTTACGATAAGTGGCGTAATCTGCGAGTTTATGAGCCAGAGCATGGATGAGATTGCGACGATTCTCCATGTTGATATGGATGCCTTCTATGCCTCCGTCGCCGAAAAGGATGACCCGTCGCTCCGTGGCAAAGCGGTAGTCGTTGGCGCTGGCGCGCGCGGAGTAGTTCTGTCCGCAAATTACGAGGCGCGAAAATTTGGAATCCGTGCCGCGATGCCAGTTGGACGCGCGCAACGGATGGCACCCCATGCAATCTTTGTGGTGCCCGACCATCATCGTTACAGCGAAGTTTCACATGGCATTATGGAAATCTTTGGAAGTTACACGCCATTGGTTGAACCGATCTCGCTCGACGAAGCCTTCCTGGATGTAACAGGCTCACGCAAACTTATAGGCGATGGCCCCGAAATTGCCAAACGAATTCGGGCAGATGTGTATGCGCAAGCCGGAATCACTTGCTCTGTCGGTATCGCAACCACAAAGTTCATCGCCAAGTTAGCTTCACAAAAATGTAAACCAAATGGCGTGCTAGAAGTCGACCCGGCAAAAGTTTTGGAGTTTTTGCATCCACTACCAGTGAGCGCGGTCTGGGGAGTAGGCCCAAAGACAAATGAAGAGTTGTTGCGACTTGGGCTTCGAACTGTGGGGGATATTGCAAAGACTCCAAGACAAACTTTGATTCGCGCGCTTGGTGAAGCAAACGGAATCCACCTATACGAACTTGCATGGGGTCGTGACTATCGACCAGTTACACCTGATGAACCAGATAAAAGTATTAGCGCCGCCGAAACTTTTGCACGCGACCTAGAAGACCAAGAAGAGATTTTGCGTGAACTCCTGCGCCTAACCGAAAAGGCGACGGCTCGATTACGTGAACGTCAGATGGCGGCGCAAACTATTTCGATCAAGGTGCGGTTTGCGGATTTCAAAACTATTTCCCGCTCTAAAACCGTTTCGCTCCCCATTGATGGTTTTCAGGAATGTTATGAAGTTGCAAGGAAGTTGTATGTAGCGCTCAAATTAGATCGAGCGCGGATTCGGTTAATTGGAATAGGTTTAGAAAGTCTTGTGGATTCGGCGGGTTCTCCGGTTCAACTTGAGCTTGGTGAGCGTGAAAGTGGCTGGCGCGAGGCCACCCGGGCGGTGGATCAGGCTCGGGCGCGTTTTGGCGACGGTTCGGTGCGGCCAGCAAGGCTATTTAAAGGGGCTGGCGATCAAAGAACTGAGAGATAGCAGTCACGCTTTTGGATGGCGAACTTTGCCGACCCTGCTCTATTCTTGCGCCATGCCACTATCAGAACATGAGCGCAAACTTCTTGCGGAGATGGAAGCGGCCTTCGAACAGGAAGACCCCCGCCTCGTATCAACGCTGACTGGGAGCGCACGCACTAAGCAAGGAAGTCGAGTCTTCTATGGTTCGCTCGGCCTACTGGCTGGCATGGCAATTCTTTTTGGCGGATTGATTTCAAAGCTGACGCCTGTCGGACTGTTGGGATTTGTTATTGCGGTCGCCGGTGCTTTTTTTATCTTTACCAATCTCTCTTTTGGAAAAGGAAATCGGGCTGGGCAGGGACCCGTTAAACCAAAGAAACCAAAGTGGAGTGATCGTTTAGAGGGACGTTGGGATAACCGTAACTACGATAAATAAATTAACGTAAGAAGAGTTTTGTTAATCTCTTAGTTGTAGCAGTTACTCCAATGGCAACCATCACAGCAAAATAAAGAACATGCCACAAAATTCCCAAACTCACTACTCCGAGCGTTAAATCACGGACCATTTCGATGGCTTGCCAGAGCGGAGAAAGTTTGAGAATCGCTTGCAAGTAACCTGGGTAAACAGTCAATGGGTAGAAAGAACCGGAGAATAAGAAGAGCGGAAGCAACGCGATATTTATTAAATCCATTTGCTGAAAGGTAGTAAAGCAAGAGGTAATCGCCATTCCTATGGAGGCAAACCCAAATGCAATTAAAACCGAAGCAGGGATAGCAAGAATTCCCCACCAGCTTGGAATCAAACCAGCGGGAACCGCAACACACATAAATCCAATTGTGTATGCCAGCCCTCGCATGAGAGCCCATCCAATTTCCCCAAGTGCTACGTCGAGAGAACCCAAAGAGGTTTGGAGCATTCCTTGATAAATTCGATCAAATTTAAGTTTGAAAAAAACGTTCCACGTGGAATCGTAGATCGCGCCGTTCATAGCACTGGAAGCCAGTAGCCCTGGCGCAATAAACATGGCGTAGCTGACAACTCGACCGTTGGGCAGCGAAATCGTTCCGATGAGATGCCCTAGTCCATACCCAAATGAGAGTAGGTAGAGAACTGGTTCGAAGAAACCGGAGAGAACTGCGATCCAAGCAGAATTTTTGAATGCCATCCAGCTTCGCTCAAGAAGTACATGTGCACGACCGGCGTAACTACCCTCTGCAAAATGCCCGCGCCTTGATTGCGCGAGAGTTACGGCGTTTTCAATGATCATTGCGCCAACCGCTTTTCAAATTCTCGATAAGCGAGCCACATTCCAAAGAGCAACATTGCAAAGAGGTAGCTGAAGTGAACGAAGAACATCACGAAACTAATGTGATGCCCATATGTAAAGTATCGACCGAGTTCTGTGCTGTGCCAGATGGGAGAAAGCCAACCGACCCAACGGAGATACACGGGAAGTGTCGAAAGCTGATAGAAAGTTCCCGAGAACAAAAAGAGTGGCATCATAATAAATCGACCCAAGATGTTAAAAAATTGGTCGTCGTTCCTGATCCATGCAGATACTCCCAACATCAGCGCTCCGAATGCGGCGCCAGCCAATAGTCCGATAAGAACAGCAATCCAACCTTTTGCACTAGAGAATCCACCGAAGAGGTCAATAACTATTCCGTAAACTATGACCGAGAACGCGGTCCGCAGGAATGCGCTCAGGAAAACTCCATCAGCGATTTGCCTGCCAGTAATGGGAGTTGCATTCATCGCGTAGAAAACCTTGCCCCATTTGAATCCTTGGATTGTTGTAAACACAACTTCATCCATCGCAGTCTGTATCGCTGCAGTCGCAAGGAGAGCAGGTGCGAGAAAGGTTAAGTACTTGACCCCATCGACTCCACCAGAATGATTATTAATCAATTTTCCAACGCCTAAACCCACTGCGATCAAGTACAGAGTTGGATTGGCGACGGCAATAGAAATAACGACTGGAATGAATTTTCTCATATTCAATATACGAGATTCCGTGACAAAGAGCGCGCCGCGGGATTTGATGCGACGAACATTAACGATGTTCAAGGAACCTTGTCGGGTGGCGATCATGAATTCACTTCTTTTATTCAACCAAAGTTCGACCGGTAAGCCGCAAGAAAACGTCTTCCAGCGAACTTCGGCGAACTAGCGAAGTGAGGGGGTGAAGTCCCTTTTGATTGAGTGAATGAAGCAATTCTTCACCGTCCTCGGCGTACAAAAGGATTCGATCTGGCAACACTTCAATACGCTCAACTAATTCTTGTAATTGTGGGGCGACGATGGCATTGCGATCAGAGCCAAACCTAACTTCAAGAACTTCCTTTGTTGAATAATTCTTGATCAGTCCAGCTGGGGAATCCTCTGCCATGATCGAACCTTTATCCATGACCATCAACCGATCGCAGAGTTGTTCGGCTTCATCCATGTAGTGAGTAGTGATCAGAAGTGTGACGCCTTGCTCCTTAAGACGGAACAGGCGATCCCAAAGAATATGTCGCGCTTGCGGATCTAGCCCAGTTGTAGGTTCATCCAGCATCAAGATTTCTGGCTCACTGACCAATGCTCACGCGATGGTCAGCCGACGCTTCATTCCACCACTCAGTGCATCCACTTTTACAGTTCGCTTATCGGCGAGTTGCGCAAAATCCAGCAGCTCTTCAATTTTTGGCTTGATGAACTTCTTAGAAAGTCCAAAGTAGCGACCGTAAATATAAAGATTTTCTTCAACGGTGAGCGCCTGATCCAAATTATCAGCCTGAGGGACTACACCTAGGTGAGCTTTGATCTCTGGTCCAAATTTCTCTGGATCCTTCCCCAGAATGGTCATTTCACCGCTGGTGCGAGTAAGGGTGGCCGCAATAATCCGCATGGTCGTGGATTTGCCGGCGCCATTTGGACCTAGAAAGCCGAAGGACTCGCCTTTTCGGACCTGAAAGTTGATTCCAGCGACAGCAGTGAAATCGTCGTAACGCTTCACCAGATTTTTGGCCTCGATGAGGACCTCGTTTTTATCCATAAGGGAGAGATCTTAATAGTTCGCTTGAAACCTCGTTCCCAATTTCACCTTCGGACTCGCTTCGTACCGAAGGGGCGTGGAGTGGAGGACATTGGAAGGAAAGTGGGTAACGGTGGTTGAAATAGGGGAAAAGTGGAGTAAAGTGGTGGATGCAATCAATTCGGGGGAATTGTGTGCGTGCAAATGGTTGAAAAAGGGGAGAAATGTTTCTTGGGACCCACGAGCCAAAGCTCGACGACAAGGGTCGCCTCATTCTGCCCGCCAGATTCAGAGATGAATTGGCGCAAGGGCTGGTCATTACTAAGGGTCAAGAACGCTGCTTATATGTCTTTCCTATAGGTGAATTTACGTCGATCACTGAGCAAATGCGTAAGGCCCCGGTCACCGAAAAAGGCGCTCGCGATTACATGCGTGTCATGTTCGCGGGAGCACATGATGAAGTTCCAGATAAACAGGGGCGAGTAACGATCCCAAGTGGATTGCGAAGTTACGCCGGACTGGAAAAAGAGTGCGTTGTCATTGGCGCCAATACTCGGCTTGAAATTTGGGATGCCGCTTCCTGGAACACCTACCTCGCCGACCGCGAAAAAGGTTTTGCTGATGTTTCTACGGAGGTGCTACCCGGACTTTTCTAATTCCTCGAAGGCAGCCTGACCTCTCTGGGTAGGCCACCGCCGACTTCATATTAACGACGTCACTTCCCCGGCGCCGTTTCCCCCTAGATCCGTCGGTCGGCGGTGACCTAGTTAGAGAAATCCACGTTGCTCAATCTAGATCACATTTTTTAGTCGTTCCAATGAAAAGGAAAAGGAAGGGGGAGCGGGTGAGCCGACAACATATTCCAGTTGCGCTTGAACGATGTATTGAACTGCTTACTCCTGCCATCGAGTTCTCGCTTCAAAATGAACCTTCCACGTATGTCGTGGATGCAACATTGGGTCTTGGCGGGCACACACGTGCATTGCTCGCCAAGTTCCCAACTTTGATCATTATTGGAATTGATCGGGATCAAGCTGCATTAGCGCGCGCGCGTGAAAATGTAGCCCCGTTTGGGAATCGTCTGCTGATTGCTCATACGACTTATGACCAGATTGAAGCGGTATTACAGGACCATGGAATTGAAAAAATTGCCGGAATACTTTTTGACCTTGGGGTCTCTTCGATGCAACTCGATGATGGGGAACGCGGCTTTGCTTATTCGCACGATGCTCCACTAGATATGAGGATGGATCAAAGTGCCGGTCAAAGTGCACTCGACATTCTTCAAACTTATGACCACGCGTCACTGGTTCGAATCTTGCGGCTTTATGGTGAAGAAAAAT
>CAIYQS010000258.1 GCA_903928395.1 uncultured Actinomycetes bacterium
ATTCCTTGTTTTTCAAATTTTGTTAACGGTCGCCATCCGGGGCGATCAATCTTGCCACCAGTGAAGAGCGGACTCGAAGCAAAAACTTTTTCAATCCATTCGGCGTATGGGACCCAGTCCGTTGCGATATGGATATATCCGTCAGCTTTAAGTTTGGTGTGAATCAACTCCAAAAATTCAGGTTGAACGATCCGACGTTTGAGATGCCGACGCTTTGGCCAAGGATCCGGAAAGAAGAGGTGGAAGGCATCGAAAGAATTGTCATCAAAGTGGTTGGACAAAATTAAGTGAACATCCTCTTCCATGATTCTTAGGTTCGATAAGTTGAGTCGCTCTATATGTCCTAGTAATGCGCCGATTCCTGGCTTATGAACTTCGACCCCGATAAAGCCAATTTCAGGAAAGGCTTCCGCAATAAGCGCGGTTCCCTCCCCCATGCCAGTGCCAATTTCCATGATTTGGGCTGCGGATTCTGGAAATAACGTGGCTGGATTGATCTTGCCTGCTAGCGGAATTCCAAAGACGGGCCAAGACCGCTCATAGGCGTTCTCTTGAGCCAATGTCTGGCGATCCCCGCGCAATTTGTAACTTCGATTATCAGGACGCTCAATCATCTTGTAGCCTCCTACTTAGATAACCCAAATTTAAATAAGAGCGTAAGCCTAATCAAAGTGAGCCTGAGAGAGAAAAATGCCTGGTACTAATATTTCGCGGTCCGAAGCACTCGAAAGATCCAAACATTTAACGGTCGAGAGCTATGAGGTATTTCTAGATGTGACCGGAACTGGTGACACGTTTTTCGCCAGAAGCACGGTCAAATTCGATTGCGACCAAGTAGGTTACGACACTTTCATCGACTCGGTCGCCGAGCGAGTAATTTCGGCAACCCTCAACGGGTCCCCTGTAAACACCAACGGGTTTGATGGTGAAACGATTCATCTGATTAATGTTCAGGAACACAACGTTTTAGTTATCGAGGTCGAATCCCGCTATTCAAAATCGGGTGAGGGTTTGCAGAAATCCTTTGATCCGGCGGATAACGAGACATACCTCTACTCGCAAGGTGAGACGGCCTATATCCGCCAGGTATACCCATGTTTTGATCAGCCAAACCTTAAAGCGACTTTCTCATTATCCGTTTTAGCTCCACAGCATTGGGAAGTTATATCTAACAATCCGGTTCTCGCCGTTCGTTCCGATGGAGATGCAAAATTCTGGGAATTCACCACAACGCCTCGAATCTCGACTTACATCACCGCACTAGTTGCTGGTCCTTATTATCAAGTCCACGACGAATACGTTGGAGAAAAAGTCGTACCTTTAGGAATCTATTGCCGTAAGTCATTAGCTGAAAGTTTGGATCCAGCAGAGATATTCGAAAATACGAAAGCAGGCTTTGCATATTACGAGCAAACTTTTGGCTTGGCCTACCCGTTTGATAAGTACGATCAAGTGGCGGTGGTTGATTTTAATTTTGGAGCGATGGAAAACGCTGGAGTCGTCACTTTCCGTGAAGAAATTCTTGTCTTTCGCGGACGGGTGACTGACCGCGCTCGTGAACGACGTGCGCATGTAATTTTGCACGAAATGGCTCATATGTGGTTTGGGAATATGGTCACCATGTTCTGGTGGGATGATTTATGGCTCAATGAATCCTTTGCGGAGTGGACTTCTTATCTTGCACTTGTTGAAGGTACTCGATTCAAAGATGGTTGGGTCAGTTTTGTTTGTTCTGGAAAGAGTTGGGCTTATAACCAAGATCAACTAGTAACCACGCACCCGATTGCAGTGGACATGCCGGATATTGAATCTGTAAACGCAAACTTTGACGGAATTTCTTATGCAAAAGGCTCATCGGTACTCCACCAACTTAGCGCGTATGTCGGGCGGGATAACTTCATCAAAGGATTGCAGCAATATTTTGTAAAGTTTGCGTGGCAAAACACGCGCCTGACTGATCTGCTTACAGAACTCAAATCAACGAGTGGTCGTGATTTGGATGCATGGAGTAATACCTGGCTAAAGACCGCAGGAATCAACACCATGCGCCCAATACTCGAGGAAGCAAACGGGGTCTACACCAAAGTCACGATCAAACAGGATGCCCCTGCAGTTCCTGCTGGATCGCAAGAAGTTCGTCCGCATCGAATCGCTATAGCGCTGTATGACTTGGCAGACGGTCACCTTGTGGTTCGCAAGCGCACCGAAGTCGATATAACCGGCGAAATTACCGAGCTTCCTGATTTCAGGAATGAAAAAGTGGCAGATCTCTTTCTAATCAATGATGGGGACTTGGCGTATACGAAGATCCGTTTCGACCAACGATCAGTCGAAACTTTAAAAGTTCACTTAGGTGACATATCTGATCCGATCACTCGAGTTCTCGCTTGGATTGCTTTGTGGGACATGTGGCGCGACGCCGAAATATCAAGTCACGATTTTGCACATTTAGTTCTGGAGGATCTAAAGCACGAAAAAGTAATTGCCTTGGTCGCCGGGCTCGGACTTGACCTGTTCAATACCGTTGAAGTTTTATCTGATCCTGATAGACGAAGCCAATTACAAGTTGAGGTTGCAGATGAACTGCTAGTGATTCTGCAGGGTGCCGCGCCAGAAAGTGATATCCAATTACAGTTGGCCCGCACCTTTGCACTGCTCTCGACAACCGCAGAACATATTGAGTTCGTTAAAAGCATGCGCAACGGTGCTCTAACCGGACTCGAAGTGGATGTTGATCTCCGTTGGTTCTTCACGATCATTCTTGCTGATCGAGGTGCAATTTCCCGTGCCGAAATTGATGCCACACTCGCGGGAGATCA
>CAIYQS010000259.1 GCA_903928395.1 uncultured Actinomycetes bacterium
CATTTCTTCTGACTGTTAGGATCAAGCATGCGCTCAAAAACCACATTGGCGCAGATTGCTGCCCTCTCCGGGTTCAGCACGGCCACGGTCTCTCGAGCTTTCGCCCACCCTGAACTTCTTAATGCTGAAACTTTACGCACTATCAACGATGCATCGCTCATACTTAGATACAAAATTTCTGATGGTAAGGCGGAACTAGGATCAGATAAACGAATTGGTGTATTTGTTAATCTGTTTAATAATGCGGGTGAAATCGAAATACTAAGAGGAATTGCCAATTCGCTACGGGCTTGGAACTTCGAACTAGTGCTCTATGAATCTTTAGATCACGATAGAGAACTTTTAGAAACACGGAAGATTGCGGCGCGGGCCGAACTTAGTGCGGCAATTTTTATAGGCGCACCGGAAAATTCAGACAGTATCCCTACATTGCACTCTGCCGAAATCGCAACCGTGATTGTCGATTCTCAACCTAGCCAGTTTTCGCGGGTTTACTCTCCAGTCGATTCTTCAGTCGATGCCGTATTTGAATTTTTTTTGAAAACAAAGGTAAAGAACTTGCTTTTTGTGGGAGAGCTCCCACAGAACTCTGAGCGCAAAGAGGCAATGATTCTCTCGCGCATCCGCAAGCTCAACAAGCCCAAAAGAAGTATGGTCATCTCTGAATTCCTGATCGAACCGGAACGCATTCCTGGGCCCATCGACCTAATTCCGACAATTACTTTGAAGTCCCCCGATGCCATATTTGCTGCTTCTGACTCATTAGCTCTTGAAATCTATCGTGATTGTCTCAAATTGGGCTTCGTAGTCGGGTCAGATATTCAAATCATCGGTTACGGCGATAGTGATTTAGCGCAGAGTTTAAATCTTTCCTCTGTCAGCGTCTTTCTCGACGCCCAGGGACGAAGAGCCGCTGAGATAATTTATTCTCATTTATCAAACTCCGAATTTGATCAGGTTGTTCGACAGGAGGTTATCCAGCCACAGTTGATCCTCCGTGGCAGTACCAAACACCTAATGTAAGAAAAAAATTACACTGTTCCCGGTTATTGTAATATTTTTTATGCATCCTATACTTTTGATATAGGAGGTGGGTCATGGCAGATAGCGATGTGAAACTCGGTGAACGCGTTCTAGACCGTCGAATGGTCTTGTCCCCCGGGGATCCGGTCTTCGACCCTCGCTTCAGGCCAAGTATCGAGACGGCCATTCCGTGGCTTCTCTCTTATCGCGGATCCTGGCTAGTTCCCTACGCCTCTGTATCTTTTGATCACCATAGTGGGATCGAGGAACAAAATCTCTATCGCTGTCTTTTTGGTCGAGACTCTTTAATCATTGCTGATTTCCTTGGAAGTCGAGTACCAGGTTTGAATCTTGGCGTCATATGCGCGCTAGCGGAGAATCAAGGAGATACCTTTAACTCGCAGAGCGAAGAGGAGCGTGGTCGCATTCCACACGAGGTTCGCGACAAAAAAGATGCTCGGGCAATCGAAATCTCACAATCTGAAGGCTGGAAATTTCCGTATTACGGATCAATTGATGCAACTCTCCTATGGCTTAAAGCGCTGGCAAAAGAGACGCATGATGATCCAGGTATTTTGGATTTGAAAATCAACTCTAAGTCCCTTGCAGAACGTGCAGCTTTTGCCACACAGTGGATCTTGTATCGGTTGGAAACTCCCTCGGGGCTAATTGAAACCGCTCGTTCCAACCCTAACGGAATCAAGAACCAGGTTTGGAAGGACTCTGGAGACTCATACATGCATAACGACGGTCGCATAGCAGGTAGCAGTTCCTTGGCATCTATCGAAACATGTGGAGAACTTTTTGATGCTTTGAAAGCAGCTATCCATATACAGTCCCTGCGACCTTATATGGATTGGCCAATGGGTCCTAGAGAATTGAATGATCTTGCGGAAACGATACGCACGCGCCTGATTAGTTTGATGTGGCTGGGAGACCGTTTTAGCATGGCTACCGAGCGTGATGCGAAGGGCTTCCAAACACCGCTCGATTCCCAAGCCAGCAACCAAGGACGACTTTTAGATTCAGCGATATTCGATGGTCCAGAATGGAACCCATATTCACTTGCCATTGCGGAAGCAATCACCGATACACAACTACTAGGTCCCGCTGGCCTGCGCACTCTTTCTCGTAACCATCCTTCATACCGCCCAGGCGGATACCACACCGGTTCCGCTTGGCCTTTTGACGGGATGTTTGCAGGAAGAGGGCTCCTTCGGCACGGCTTCACCCAAAAAGCGACCGCACTAATAGGAGCCACTGTAAGTGCGATCGAATCAATCGGAGGTTTCCCCGAACTCATGCGTAGCGATGCTCCGCTTTACGGATGGGTAACGTCTGAAGTCATAGATATAGAAGGGGCGGCGGATGGATTCGGTAACGGATTCAACAGAATCTGTCAGCCTCCGCAAATGATCCAAGGGTGGACCGTCGCGGCCTACGCCTGGGCAAAAGACCATCGCCAATCTTGGAACCGATGGTAAATCTAACGAGTAGAAGGCAGAGATAGATGCAAAAATTTAGTGCTCACAAATATCTAGCTCCGATTGTCGCTGCAGCACTCTCATTGACGGTCGTCGGAACTACCTTACCCGCCCACGCTGCTAGCCCCATCACCCTAACAGTCTGGGATGAAGGGCTACTGGGACACTTGGCCAATGGCGCCTTGGATACCAAATCCTCATACATTTATATAGCAGCACAAGACTACAAAGCCTTGCACCCAGAAGTCACCGTTAAAATCGATGAACTCGACTCAGGCGTTTACCAAGCACAGTTCACTGCCGCTTCAATTGCAAAGAACGGACCTGACATTCGTATTGGGTTCGCCGGAGGAGATACTCTTTCTTATTCCCAATATTTGCTCAATCTGCGCCGCTTCTTCAGCACTTCGGAGTTAAAGCAGATCACTGGAGTAAATACCATGAAGGCGAACTACACACTTACCGGTGGGCTCTATGGAATTCCATTCGGCGCTGGTTCATACTTTGCGGTTTTTTATAATAAAAAGCTGATGGCAGCCGCACATATAGACATGACCACCCCACCTTCAACGTGGGAACAGTTCATTGCCTTGGCTAAGAAGATTAAGGCCACTGGAGCTAATCCAATTTATGAGACTAACCTCGAAGGGTACACGGGAGCGTGGTTGATACCTGCACTGGCAGGTGGACTCCTCGGACCTAATGCCTTCACGGACATGTACAACTCAAAAACTTCCATCAATCAACCAGCAATGGTTAAGGCTTACACCGCCTATCAGCAGCTCTATACCAATAAGAT
The DNA here is from genome assembly GCA_903928395.1 of uncultured Actinomycetes bacterium. Classification (GTDB taxonomy): domain Bacteria; phylum Actinomycetota; class Actinomycetes; order Nanopelagicales; family Nanopelagicaceae; genus PALSA-747. Next base: position 3,307 of record CAIYQS010000259.1, read on the forward strand.
CACCAATGCTGATGCGACCACACTTTCAGATGGTGATCGCATGACTGGCTTTATTGCCGGTAAAGGTGTTATGACAATCAATGGTGGTTGGAGCAACGACACCATGTTCAAGGCAATGGGAGATAACGTGGGTGAATTCCCAATTCCTCCACTTGCCGGCTCTCGATATATGCACATTCTGCCTGGTGGAACCAACGAAGGAATTTCAGTGACGAAATACAGCAGGAATCAATCTGCTGCTGTCGATTTCATCAAATTCCTAATCTCCGCTCCAGAAGAAGATAAGTATGTCAAGATTTCTCAATCTGAACCTTCAAATAATATAAACGCTGATCCTGGAATGATTACTAACCCGTTGCTCAAGCAACAGGCACAATGGGTTGCTCAGTATCCTCAGGTGTATCCATTTGACAACATCATGCCTGTTAACGTTATAAACCTCTACTATCAGTTGAATAATTCGGTATCACTGGGGCAAACAACCCCGGTATCTGCCGCGAAACAATTAGCTGATTCGTTTGCACTCAATCCACCACCGAAGTCGTAAAATATATATATGACTAAAACCTTAGAACGTGCTGCTGGTATCCAACCGGGTACTGGCGCACGTTCTAAGCGTCGAAAGAACTCATTGACGCGACAACGTGAGCGAATCGGAATGTTGGCATCGCTCCCTGCCTTGATATTTGTAATGGCGTTGATGTTCTTTCCTATTGGATTCGCGACCTGGCTTTCTTTCGAAAAGACCAATGGGGTCTACTACCATTTTATCGGAATTAAAAATTACACCTCGATATTTTCTTCGCCCCTCGTTCATCAGGTATTCCGCACCAATCTAAAGTTTCTAATAGCAATACCTATTGTAATAACTTTAGGGTCTTTGACGTCAGTGCTTCTCTATCAAGAGATATATGGATGGCGTTTTTATCGCTTGGTTTTCTTCCTTCCTTCCGTCCTCTCAGCATCAGTGACAGGGATTATTTTTAGAACGGCATTTACCTACGACGGCCCTGTTAATTCGGCCCTTAAGCTCTTTGGATTTCAACCTATCAATTTTCTTGTTCATGCAAATTCCGCAATCTTCGTCATATCACTTGCGCTCGTCTGGGCAGGTTTTGGATATGCCATGTTGATTTTGCTCAGTGGTTTAACCGCAATCGACACAGATATCTTCCTGGCAGCACAAGTTGACGGCGCTGGCTGGTGGAGGCAATTCCAATACATCGTGATACCGAGTATTAGAAATCAATTGGTATTTGTTACTACGATAAATATTATGTATACGTTCACTTCGCTATTTGGCTTCATCTTCGTTATGACTGCTGGCGGACCCTTGTTCAGTACAACAACCGTGGATTACTTGGTATTTCAAAAAGCCTTCTCGAGTCAAGATATGGGAGAAGGTTCAGCGCTAGCAATCTTAGTATTTGGAATTATTGCTCTGCTCACCCTCACGCAAGCAAAATACCTACGAACAGATGCACAGGACTAAATAATGCAAAAACTAACTTGGCAGATGCAACTGTTGATTTCAATGGTACTTGGATCGGTTGCTATATCAACCCTCTGGCCGCTTTTTTATGTACTGGTTACATCATCTCGAACCCTAAACGACTACTTAAACAATCTTTATGGGATACCCAGGGAGTTCACTTTAAGCAATTTCAAAATTCTGTGGGATAACTACTCACTAGGACTGGCAGCTCGAAACACAATTGAGGTCGTTGGAATCAGCATGATCTGTTGCTTATCTCTCTCCTCCCTCGCTGCTTTCGGACTTGCGAAATATCCGTACAGGGGAAGTAAGTATGTGAATTGGGCTTTCATTGCCGTCATGTTGCTGCCAAGCACGGTGCTGATCATTCCTATCTACCTAGTGCTATCGAAATTGCAACTCGTTGGACACCTACCTGGACTTATGATTGTTTATATTGCGACGAATATTCCATTCTCAGTCTTCTTCCTTAGGGCCGCTTTTAAGGCGGTTCCGGACTCAATACTCGAGGCTGCCAGAATCGATGGCGCTGGCTTCTTTAGAGCCTTTCGGTCGATTGCCATGCCTAGTGTTCTTGCGAGTTTTACCACCTTAGCCGTCTTGCAATTCTTGGGGATGTGGAACGAGTTACTCTATGCCTATTTAATTCTGCCAGACCAAAGTACCAGGCTCCTAACCCCCGCTCTAGCCAACATCGGGGGTCGTTACACATCCAATCCCCCGCTAGTCGCGGCTGCCTTGGTTATAACTGCGACTCCTACTTTAGTTTTATTGGCCTTTAGTTCGAAATATCTAGTTCGTGGAGTCACTTCTGGCATCGGCTCTTCCTAAATAATGGAGACTACGACTCTCAATTATTTTCACGGCTCTCGCGAAGTAACTCTAAGATATTGGAGCTCTAAATGGGGAAATGAATGGGAACCCCACCAGATAATTCTAGGAACACCGTTAGTGTTCGTGGCTGATACAGGTCGCAGTAGCGAGAATTTTCACCCCTTCTTTGTCATAAGTGACACCAATAACTCGTACGCATATGCAATCCCATGGTCGGGCAATTGGAGCGTCCAGATCGCGCGGATAGGTGGCTCTGTTCAAATTACCCTCGAATCTGAAAACCCTAATTTGGTAGGAATTGGCGCTCATGTGGTTTCAGGGCTCTGGGAAGATGCTACCAATCAACTTCTGAAGGACTTTCGTGAAAAACATTTCGCCACACGAAAGCTAGCCATGAAGACTGAGTGGAATCACTGGTGGCCCTACGAGGGTACTTTAATCAATGAAGATGTCTTCTTGCGGAATGCTCAAGTCGCGCAGCAGTGCGGGATTGAGGTCGCGGTACTTGATTCAGGGTGGTTTGGAAGTGGTGCTTGGGAAGATCATCGAGGAGATTGGAATCAAGTTAATCTCACACGGTTTCCATCTGGATTATCTGGTCTTGCTAATAAGACCCGGGCCCTGGGCATAGAGTTCGGTATTTGGTTTGAACTTGAAAGTGTAGGTCGAGAAAGCGAGTTACAGAACAAACACCCCGAGTATTTAGCCAAGCGCGATGGCATTCCCTTGGAGACGCTCTGCTTTGCCAATCCACACGCTTTTCGGTGGGCCTTGGGTCAACTACTCCAGACTATTCAGGATACAAAACCTAGTTGGATCAAGTTTGACTTCAATCATAGTCCAGGATTCGGCTGTAACCGCGTGGACCATGGGCACACCGTGACAGATGGTCATCTTTTACATATAGAGAATTTCTACCTCCTTCTCGAAAAAGTCCGAGCCGAGTATCCGGAAATAACACTTGAAAATTGTAGTTCTGGAGGATTGCGAAACGATTATGGCATGGCCCAAAGAGTAGACTTTTGCTTTGGCAGCGATCGAGATTGGCCAGAACATGCCCTGAGTGTTTTTTGGGCACACTCACACTTCTTTCCGGCTGAGACTTTTCTCGGATGGTGCGACTCGGAATGGCTTGCAGACCAACCCAATCAGAACTTTAAATTGGATACAATTAATGTTGAAGGGCAATTACATTTTATCTTAGCTGTTACATTACTTGGGGGTTTCGGACTCTCGCAGCGCTTGGAAAACTTCACACCAGAGCAGCGCAATATTCTACGTACATATGTCGAGCTCTATAGGCATTCGTTGCGCCCACGGTATCAAAATAAGGCATCAATCAAATATCTATCGGACCAGCCAGGACGCGCCCAGGAAGGTGCTCGGACAGTGGGCTTCGCAATCGAAACTACCATGTATCCACCGCTGGTCATGGTCTTTCAACTGCCTGGAGCCTCGGAAACGAAAATTACTTACGCGGTCAACACCGACGGTGTTTCCTATGAGGCCGTGGACCTGATAACCGGGCAGCATTCAGAAGTGATTTCTGTCGATGGAAATTTGGTCTTCGATTTACCTTTGGCTCCAAACACGGCATATCTTTATGAAATCAGGCTTGGCTCGTGACACATGAATCTTGGCCACCATTTGATAATTGGTATCGTCCGCCAATCCCTTCTAGGACGTACCATAATGAATTCTTGGAAGAAGTATCTCAAGAGATCGCATCTACTATCTCTAATCCCGTACTTAGAAATCTCTTCCTCAATTGTTTCATGAACACATTGGACACAACTATAAATGCAACCCACGATGGCACTAATCCTTTAACATATGTGATTACTGGAGACATCGATGCCATGTGGCTGCGCGATTCAACACTACAAATGCGCCCCTATCTAGAGTTTGTAACCCATTCATCGCAAGTACGAGAGCTATTTGTTGGGCTAATCAGTCGACAGTCTGACTTCATCCTCATAGATCCTTACGCAAACGCCTTTTACAACACACCCAAATTTGGCATTCATAAAAGTGATTTGACGGAGATGAAGCCCGGCGTCCATGAACGCAAATGGGAATTAGATTCATTAATATTCCACATAGACCTAGTCTGCAGTTTTGCGAGAATCACCGGGGACATGAGTATTTTTACTCCCACAGAGATCAATACCATCACCCGAATACTGGACACGTTGAAGATCGAACAGCGTTTAACGAACCATAGTCTTTATCATTTTGATCGAGTTACCGGCAACCCTATAGACACTCTTTCGAACTCTGGAAAGGGACCGAACTCGGGGTTCACCGGAATGATTCACTCAGCGTTTAGACCTTCAGACGATGCCTGTGAGTACCCATTTCATATCCCTTCAAATCTATTTGCAGCCAAAGTTCTCAAGGACTTAGCAGAATTCTTGCTTGCCCTTAATCTCTCCATGCTTCAGCAACTCTGTTCTAACCTTGTACTCGAGATCGAATCGGGAATAGAGGAATTTGGGATAAATAGAGAAGAAGGTGCGCCCACGATCTATTATTATGAAGTTGACGGGCTAGGCAATGCAAATGTTATGGATGACGCCAATATTCCTAACCTCCTATCGCTACCCTACTTGCAGGTTTCTTCAACTGCGACCGATATCTACCAAGCCACCAGAGGCGTAATATTGAGCTCAAAAAATCCTTACTTTTACCGCGGAACATTGGGTTCTGGAATTGGATCCCCGCATACGCCGGAAAACTTTGTCTGGCCAATCTCGTTGATAACGGAGGCATTCACAACTCAAGATCGGGAAGTTTGGCGGAGAAATTTGCGACTATTGTTGGTTTCAAGTGCGCATACGGGTCTACTGCACGAGAGTTTCGACATTGCAGATCCGAGCCTTTATACCCGGCCCTGGTTTGCATGGTGCAATTCCTACTTCGGAGAATTTATTCTACGTATATGGAGGGAAGATCCTAATTTCCTAAGGGAGTTTGAGTGACGCTTTACCATCTTACGAGTGCGTCTATCCAGATTGAGGTACTTCCTCACTTCGGTGGTGCGATTTCAAAATGCTACTTTGGAGGCGCTCAGATATTTGCTATCTCTCCGTATAGCAACTTGGAACCCACTTTCTTGGGTGATGAAGCTGATTGGGTGCGGGCTTGGAATGGGGGCTGGCAGCTTGCAATTCCTAATGCTGGTTCCAACTCTATGCAATTGCCTTATCCGCAGGGCTTTCACGGCAACGCTTCCCAGGACAAATGGTTGGTTGAACATAGTAGCCACCAGTCAATCGTGCTCCGCTGGCGCAAAGAGGAGTTGGACATATCAAGGGTAATACGAGTTATGAGCAATCAAATATTGGTCGAGTGTTCAGTTACAAATCTTGGTTTAGATACCAGAGAGATTATTGCAACAGAGCATTTGGTATTTGGTGACCAGTTCATTCAAGATCCAATTACTCTGCACCCCGATGAAAATAGCGAGTTCATGCCCCTGGACCAAACCGGGAGTAAATTCTCTGCGATCTGGCAGAAGTGGGGAAGCACTACCTGGGAGACCCTCACCAACGAACAGCCAGCCCGCATGGGGGTGCTAAAGACATTTAAAATCGCTCTCATATCCGGGAAGATCAGAGCTACTATTGCATGGGACAAAGAGATGTTCCCTTTTACCTGGCTGTGGCAAGAATTTGCAAAATCTCGTGCGGAGCCGTGGAATGGGTTGGTCCAGGCGCTGGGCATCGAACCCGCAATGACAGATAATGGTTTAGGGCTTACGGAAGCCTCTCGTACTGGCCAAGCAGTGAGAGTCGCACCTGCCACAACCGTAACCTGGCATATGTCAGTGACTCTCGAAGACGTAAAAGGTGGGGAATGACGTGAATTTAGGAAATGACCCGTTCAAAGCTATGACTGCGGTCGTCACGGGAGGTGGCAGTGGAATAGGTGCTGCAACAGCACGTGTCTTGCAAGCCGGAGGAGCTCGGGTTCTTGTCCTGGACATTCAAGAAAATCCAGACTTTGAAACGATTCTTACGGATCTGCGACAGACGGAATCCTTCCCCGAAATCACCAAAAGCATCCGAAAAATACTCGGGCACATAGATATCTTGGTAAACGCTGCAGGGATATCCAAACCAGCAGAACTTTCCGCTCTCTCGAAAGAAAGCTACCGCGATACCCAGTTAGTCAATCTGGAATCTCCGATTTTTCTTATGAAATTCATAGGTTCCCAGATGTGTCAGCGTGGATTTGGACGAATAGTAAATGTTTCTAGTGTCCACG
>CAIYQS010000260.1 GCA_903928395.1 uncultured Actinomycetes bacterium
CTCAAGTGCTTCGAAATACATTAACAAATCGTTTAATTTCTTGACGAGTGATTGACCTTGGCCAGCGGTTGGCTCGAGCAAAAGCCATGGATCATCTTCCTTTAACTTATTAAGTACTGGCATCATGCCTTTCTTAATTTGTTTCCATGCGGTTGGAACATGATTTTCATCAACGGCAGAGCCGGTGTGGATGACTGCGCCAAGAGCGCCAATGTCTCGGGCGCGTTTCAAAGAGTATTGCGTAGAAGCCAATGAGTTTTCATAAGTAGCAGAGGTTGGCGAACCCAAGTTGATCAGAAAGGGTGCATGAACATAGGTGAGGATGTCTAGTTCAGCCGCGCGGTCGCGAAATGCGGTGTCCGCTGCATTATTTGCATCTGGCATCGCCCAACCACGTGGATTTGATGCAAAAACTTGGATCGCCTCGGCTTCGGTGGTTAGGGCATACTCAATCGAGCGCTTCGCCATACCTCCGGATGTTGGGGCATGAACACCGATTCGCGGCTTGATCGCTGGTCCCGTCGTAGAAGTCATGAGGTGAGCCTACCCGAGCGTTATAACCACCGTTGATCCGCGTTTTACCTTAGTTCCAACCTTTGGCGAGACGTTGGTTACGTGTAAGCCGTTACCAATTTTGCGGACTACGACCTTCAACTGCAGGTTTTCCAGTTCGGTGGTGGCCGCGCTTCTTGAGAGCGAATAAATATTTGGAATAAAGACCGAAGCGGTACCTTGCGAAACAATGATGTTGACCGTGGATCCAGGAGCAACAGGAGCTGATCCATCTGGCGTCTGCGAGATGACGTTGCCTGCGGCCACGGTATCGCTGTATGCAAATTTTTGGTTAACCACAAGTCCAGCAGCAGTTAATTCACTTTGCGCCTGGTCGCTTGTCAGTCCAACGTAAGAGATGATCGTGACGGGGGTTGTGGCATCAGACGGAGTTGGGGTTGGGGTTGGAGTCGGGGTTGGGGTTGGAGTCGGAACGACTTGCGCACCTTTAGAGAGCGTCAAAGTAACGGTGTCACCTTTTTTCAGGTGGCCACCACCACCCGGGTTGGAAGAAATGACGTCCCCGGATGGAACACTTAGATCAAATTCTGAAGCGGCCACGGCGACCTTGAGCCCGAGCGATGTTATAGCTGTTGTCGCATCGGTTTGATTCATTCCGGCGACTGATGGGATTGAAATCCCACTCCCTGGACCGGCCACTAGGTACCATCCACCGAAAACAAGTCCAACAACTATGAGCAGCGCGATGATCCTATTCCTTCGGACGCGACGAGAAGTCTTTCTCCTAATGGCACCACTGTTGCTCATTGTTGCGTCCTCTAACTTTCCGGTCGGGATGAAAATAGGTTCTGTGAAGTTTCTAACCCGGGTAACAAGGGTGTTTCCTACCTTCACTTCTGGGCGTTTGCTCTTCCGCTTGGGTTCAAGATCTTCGGGGGGAAGATCAAGTTCTAGGCTCATCTGGGATCGCTTGGGATCGAGTTCGAATTGGATGCGTGTGAGCTCTTCTAGCAATTCTGCCCCATCGCGCTGACGCTTATCTGGATTTGGGGAAGTTGCTCTTACGATAACCGCATCCAGTGAACTTGGTATACCAGAACGAAGAGTTGAAGGAGCCGGTACCCGCTCATTAACGTGTTTGAAGGCAATTTGAATCGGAGTATCTCCATCAAATGGTTTGCGTCCTGTTAGTAGCTCGAAGAGCACAATTCCAAGGGAATAAATATCACTTCGGGCATCGGAAATTCCGCGTTCGACTTGTTCCGGGGAGAGATACGAAACGCTTCCCAAAACCACGCTGGATTCGAGAGTCATGGTGCTACCAAGTAATCCGCCCCGAGCTAATCCGAAGTCGGCGATCTTGATCCGACCATCCTTTGCGATGAGGATATTTTCGGGCTTGAGATCACGGTGGTTGATTCCAAGTTTATGCGCTTGAGCAAGCGCGCTCACCACTGGAATCATGTAACGCAACAGTTCGCTGGGGGAGAGAGGACCTTGTGCAATCAGTAGGTCCCTGAGCGTAAAACCGTCTATATATTCCATGACGATGAATACCGCAGGAGTGCCACCCTCGTTCCAGCCCTGGTCTTGGATCGAAACTATATTTGGATGCGAGAGAGCGGCAATTGCCTTGGCTTCACGAATAAATCGATTAACAAATTCCTCATCATTTGCCAAGTGTGGGTGCATTATCTTGACGGCGACAAAACGGTCCAACCTGAGGTCGGTGGCCTTATAGATTGAGGCCATTCCGCCGGCGGCGATCAGCGACAACAGTTCGTAGCGGTTATCGATGATTTCCCCAGTTAGATCTGACACGCCTAAATCTTAGAGGCTAGTGGAGTCCATTCAGGTGAAAATCTGCGGCAGCGCGCGTGCCTTCTTCGAGGTGATGAATTCTTTGTTGCTCAAGGAAATTGAGCATTTGATCTTCTATATCAAAGCCATCCCGTGCGAGTACGCGTCTTAAACCCAATATGGGTTCTAAGTCAATCCAGATCTTGGTTTCAGCAAATTCTTGGGTTACTCGCTGTCCCGATCCGACCCCTTCGAGAATGAGCAATTTCACTGGCTCGATGGATAAGGATTCACCTGGGGTATTGCGGTCCCAATCAAATTTGGTAGTGATGAACCGCTCGCCCGCCTGATGTGAAACCACAATCTTTTCAAGCTTCGTTGTTAGTTTTGGGCCTAGTGGATCGACCCACCCCTCGTACAAGTCGTCCATATGAATAACTTGAACTGACAGTCGACCTTTGTATTGGTCACTCATGTAAGTAGCTAGCGTAGTTTTACCCGCTCCAGCAACCCCATCAATCGTGATAATCATTTAGCGCTTTAATCGTGCTCGAAGGGCGTGAATATAAGCTGGAAGCGCAACACGAATTCGGCGCATGTTCGAGGTTTTGGCACGGTGCTTGAAGACCTCAAAATCAATCTTTTCTACCTCGTCGACAATCCCGCAATACAACTCTGATGCGGCCATGATGCAAGGTTGACTCGTGGGGTCAAGCAAAGAGATTCCCTGCGCCGCCTCTTTCTGGAGGCTGCGTACTCTTTCAATCTGAAATTGCAGCGCTGTTTTTATCTCAGGTGTTAGCTTGCGTGCCGCTAACATTTCGGGAGTTACCCCCGCTGCTGCAAGTTCCGCCTGAGGTAGATAAATACGACCACGATCTAGATCTTCGTTAACGTCACGGATGAAATTTGCCAATTGAAATGCAGTTCCTAATTTTTTCGCTGCTTCGTATGCGGCTGGATCGGTAGCTCCAAGTATTGGAACCATTTGCAACCCGATGACAGCCGCGCTCCCATACACGTATTCCAACAAGTCGTCGTAGGTTTGGTAATGGGTTATAGACAGATCCATCGCCATCGAATGCAAAAAAGCCTCAAAGTATTCAATCGGAATTGCGAACCTCTTTACAGTATCAACCAGGGCTCGTCCTACTGGGTCATCGCTCTCTCCAAGGCGAATGTCATTTAGAACCCCTTCGCCCCAAACTTTGAGCAAGGCGGATTTTTCGGAAATACTCAGGGTGGAAGCGAGGTCGTCAACTATTTCATCCGCGTAACGAGCGAAACCATAAAGTGCGTGCACGTGCGGTCGCTTTGCTTTAGGGAGTAAAAGCGTTGCCAGATAATAGGTCTTACCGTGGAGGGAATTGAGCCGTTTGCACTCTGTGTAAGAGGCACGTAATTGTGGATCTAAGATTCCCGCCGCAGTTAGTTCGTTCATGCTACTTGGTGGCTCCGATAATCCGTTCGGCTGCCAATCGACCGGAAATTAAAACCATTGGAACTCCGACACCGGGTTGAGTACCGGAGCCAGCAAAGACTACATTTTCAAAACCTTGCGCCAAGTTGCGCGGTCTAAATGGTCCGGTTTGAAAGAAAGTGTGGGCGCTTGCAAATGGCGCTCCTCGTTCCATTCCGCGGTCTTTCCAATCTAGAGGTGTAGTGAGTTGTTCTACTTCAATAGAATTCGCAAACCCTTCGTAGCCGCGACTTTCCATCACCCGAAGCATCTCATCTCGATAGCGCGTCGCTTCTAGTTTCCAATCAATTTTGGCTTCCAAATTTGGGGTTGGAAACAGAATGTAATACGACGAATGATCCTTGGGCGCTAATTCTGGATCATCATAGGTTGGAATTGTCACTAAGAAACTCGGATCAGTCATTAATGTTTTTTTGTTGATGAGTTCGTCAAAGACGCCGTTCCAGGATTGGCCAAAATGAATGTTGTGATGCGCGAGCTGGTCGTACTTCTTTTTAGTACCAACTAAAAGGGTCACGCAAGAGGGA
>CAIYQS010000261.1 GCA_903928395.1 uncultured Actinomycetes bacterium
ATGCCAGGCTTGCGCGTAACTTCGCAACAAATCAGTTCCACTCGTTGGAATGAATCCCATGGTTCCACCCACCAGTGATCCAAACCGCGCACGCGCCGAAATACAGGAGAGAATAAAAATTGCAATGACGGCCAAGGTATCTGGACGACGTAGAACTCCTCGAACAATCGAAGGCCGAGTCGCAAGCACAGAATCTAGTTCATCAAATTCCTCGGCGATGACTCCTAAATCCGAATACGTTTGCGGAAGATCGAGTGGCACATCATCATTTAAAAATTTTATGCGGTTGGAGATCGCACTTGTTACTCGATCCAGACCTGCGCGAATCTGACTTCCACGGGGTGGAATGAATTGAGCAACAACGGATGGAGAGAGCAAACGCTTTTTTCTTCTTGTGCGCCTGGCCTTTATAAGGTCCGTTGGGTGAATGAGTAGAAGTGCAACCGCTCCAATTTCATCACCGGCGTAGCCAGGAAGTTTTGCTAACAGGTCAAAAATAACCCGCAAGAAACTTGTTCCCAATAGTTGAAGGGTGAGCCATGGCAGCATCCACCACGAACAATTCGCCAAAATAACGTAGGCCGCATTTCTGCGATCCAAGAGCAACGGTCTATGCAAAAATGCTTCAGATACATCTACTTCACGGCGCTCACTTGCTGAGGCTTGAGCGTGAAACGCGGTTGCAGCACCAACACAGATAGCGCCAAAACCAGCGACTCGAGCTCGCCAACCCAAATCCACATCATCACGAAAAAGTGCGAGGTTTGGATCAAGCCCACCAAGTTCTTCAAATGCTTCGCGCCGAACCAGCATTCCAGCGGTGCTTACCGAAAGCACTTCCTTGATCTCATCGTGCTGTCCTTGATTCTGCTCGCGATGTTCGAGTCCGGTCCAACGCCCACCATTAGGAGCAATAGAAATCCCAGCTTCGAGAAGGTGATCCCGGTCGTACCATCCCAATAACTTCGGTCCAGCGATGACGACTTGGGGACGATCATTGAGTGCTTCGAGAAGTAGTTGAAGCGCATCCTTGGCAGGCGCGCAATCATCATGAATCAACCAGAGGCATTCGTGTGATGCACCAATGGGATCGTGCAGTGGTGGAGTTTGATCCAGAGCTAATTCAATTGCATCTCCATAACCCAAATCACGATCCGTTTGTATAAAAGTAATTCCTGCGGCGCGGAGCAATTTTGGTGATGAATCAATAGACCCAGTATCAACCGCGATGATGCGATCAATGGGACGCGTTTGTGAAGAGAGTGCGGCAATTACTTCTGGGAGCCATGATGCACCATCATGAGTAACAATGATTGCGGTTACGAAGAAGCGCGATAACTCTGGCTCTTGATGTGAGAATAATGTTGGAAACTGTTTAACCATCAAATCGCACCTTTATTAGAGCGATGTTAGAGCGAGTGTGCGCTTTATGCTGACCGGCGTTTGAGGCGACGACGCTCTCGCTCGGAGAGGCCACCCCAAATTCCAAAACGCTCGTCATGTCCTAGAGCGTATTCCAAGCACTCCGAACGGACATCACACGAAAGGCAGACGCGTTTAGCCTCTCGAGTAGAACCACCTTTTTCGGGAAAGAAAGCTTCTGGATCGGTTTGTGCGCAAAGAGCCCGTTCTTGCCAAGAAAGATCAGAATTACCTGAGTCTGTGTTGCCGAGGTTTGTGAGGCCACCCATTGCAAAATCTGCTTGTGCGGCGATCCGGCGTTCTAGCATAGAAACTCCTCAAACTAGTTCGGCGACAAGAGAGTGGCACATCTGCTGTGCTGCCCTCCGCGCCTCTCCACGGTTGGTGAAGAAACGGCTTGGGTGAATTACACGCGTGTAATTGCTTTCAGTCAAGTCCAGAAGTGGATATTTCTACTCTGAAAAGCCAAAAAACTGGTTCTGGGCAATAAATCCACTGGGAATTTCACTTTGCGGTGCCACAAATGTATTGGAGAGGCGCACCTCAGTTCCAATACGCGCTCCCTCGCCAATAATCGAACCACTCAGACGTGCTCCGGCGGCGACCTTGACATGGTTTGATATCAGAGATCCTGATTCGATGGTGGCTGTGGGATCTAGTTCGGCTGTTCTCGCAATGAGGCAACCTTCATTTTCATAATAGGTTCCGCCAGCCAACAATTCGTCAAAGGCGATCGATTGAGCACTTCCAGAAATGAGATCAACGGTGGCTTTCAGCAACGCCGCCGGCGTGCCGATATCCAACCAATAAGCCGTATCCACATACCCCAACAACTTTGCGCCCCGACTTATTAACTCAGGAAATATTTCGCGCTCCACACTCACAACTCGCTCGCTGGGAATTGCATCAATTGCGCTTCTACTAAATACGTAACAACCTGCATTAATAATATTGGTTGGGGGATTTTCCATTTTTTCTCTGAATGAAAGAATACGTTCACCCTCCATCTCTACAACTCCGAAGGCGCGCGCATCAGCTACTTCGGTCAGATGCAAGGTGACATCTGCGCCTTGAGATCGATGTAACGCTATCTGCGCTTTGAGATCATGACTGCTGAGGACATCACCGTTAAAAATAACGACGGGTCCATCGTGTTCCAAGAGTTTTGCTGCATTGGCAATTGCCCCGCCAGTTCCAAGCGCTTTCTCCTCGAGAGCGTATGAAATTTTTATTCCAAATCGTGTGCCATCGCCAAAATATGGTTCGAATACTTCCGCCATGTAGGACGTCGCGAGCACGATTTCTTTGATTCCGGCGGCTCGCGCTTTTGCAATCTGATGTTCGGTAAATGGAATGCCAGCAACACGCAGCATAGGTTTAGGCGTTTGAAAAGTGAGTGGCTGAAGTCGAGTGCCGAAACCTCCAACTAATAAAATAGCCGAAGTTGCTAACGGTTGCGCCGTCGCTAGGGTGTCCAATTGCTACTTGCTCAGAATTCGGGCAGCCGCCGTGGCTATTTGGTTGTCGGTGGCAGTCAGCGCAACACGAATATGCCGAATACCAGCTTCTCCATAAAACCTACCCGGAGTAACCAAAATGCCCAATTGCGCTAGGGCAGAAACTGAATCAAAATCCAATTCACCGCGAGTGCACCAGATGTAAAGCCCGGCTTCACTATGTTCCACTTTGAAACCTAGATGTTCCAATGCAGGTCGAAGAAGGTTTCTGCGCTTTGCATATCGTTCTGCTTGCTCATGGACATGAACCTCATCTTTGAGCGCTGCAACCATCGCTGCTTGCACTGGCGCAGGAACGAGGAGACCAGCATGTTTACGAATCTCGCGTATCTTCGCAATTAATTCCGAATCCCCAATTATTAAACCACCGCGGTAACCAGCCAAATTAGAACGTTTTGAAAGCGAATGAAGCGAGAGTAAATTCTTGTTATTTCCATTAGCAACGTTAAGTATCGAAATGGGTTGTTGACCGCCGCTTGAAGCCGGAAAATTGAAATAGCACTCATCACTTGCAATCACAGCACCCGTTCGCCGTGAATACGCAATCACTTGTTCGAGTTCGGCCCACGGGGAAATTCGACCGGTCGGATTTGAGGGCGAATTAATCCACACAAAATCCGCAGTTGGCCAATGGGTCGGATTGAAATCAACTGGCTCAGCAATCGCCTTTGCTAGCAATGCACCAACCAAATACGTTGGATATGCAATTGCTGGGTACAAAACTTTTTTCGCTTCTAATTGCGAAGGCAGATGTGCAATTACTTCTTTGGAACCAATACTCGGAAGGACATCAAAGTCACCGCTTACTCCAAGAATATTGATCGCCCAATCTCGAATTGCTTGGCGAAGAGCTGGGGATCCAACGGTAAGTGGATATCCGGGTGAATTCGAAGTTTCGATGAGCGCCTCTTGAATGAAATCCGGCGTGGGGTCAAAAGGAGTTCCAACCGAGAGTTCGATCATTCCGGCCCCATCCATCATCAATGTAGCAACCTCGCGCGCGCGATCGCCGTAGGGGGCTAGTAAGTCCCAGGGAAAATCCGGGAGTTTAATTTTTTTACTCGCCAGCCTTTGGAAGTGAGGTCACCGTCGGGTGATCAGCATCTGAGGCTCCAACCTTGCTAGCGCCACCCGGAGAACCAATGGTTTGGAAGAACCCTGCATTAATTTCGCCGTATTGTTTCCAATCACCAGGGACGTCATCTTCGTAGTAAATAGCCTCAACGGGGCAGACGGGCTCGCAAGCACCACAATCGACGCACTCGTCAGGTTGGATGTAAAGCATCCGGCTACCCTCATAAATACAGTCGACGGGGCACTCCTCGATACAGGACTTATCTTTCACATCAACGCAGGGTGCGGCGATTACGTAGGTCACGGTGATCCTTTCGAGTAGCAATTCCTATCAAGTGCGGAACAATACTAGTTACAGGAAGAGTTGGAAGCGAGGTAGGCATGGAGCCAGCTCCGACCTCGGCCGAAATTGGGCAAAAAGTAAGTATTCGCTCCCATGACCCCGAGGGTGGGTTTCGAGATTTATTGGGCTTTTTGGTCTCGCCTACCCAAGTTCGAAAAAAGGACGGTCGCATCGTCACCTTCGATCCGAGCCAGATAGCGATCTGGAAAGTGGTTCCGGTTAGCTCCTTTTCGACTGGGATATTCCTGTATGACACCAAGAGTCGGACGGTTCAAGAGCTCGCCATAAGCGATGGCAAAGCGCTGCGATTGTATTGCTGTGGGCCAACCGTGTATCGCGACGCCCATGTTGGCAATCTCCGCACCTTCCTACTCGCCGATCTCATTTCGCGATTGGTGACCATTGCAGGGCATCAAGTTCGCAGCGTTCAAAATATTACCGACGTTGGACATATGGGTGAAGATTTTGAGGGTGCCGAAAGCGTGAGCGCCGAAGAAGACAAAGTTCTCGTGCAGGCCCACCTCGAACGCACAGATCCCATTGCTATTGCACGAAATTACGAAAGCCAATTTCACAGAGATATTGCGCGGATCGGGATAACGCCAGCGGAGATATATCCCCGAGCTACTGAAAGTATCGAGTTGATGCAACGACTGATTCAACAACTCATTGATTCTGATCATGCATACGTCGGGACCGACAGTTCCGTTTACTTTTCCGCACGTTCCTTCGAATCTTACGGAGCATTGAGTGGCAACAAACTGGATGCGTTGAAGCCGGGTCATCGTTATGAGTACACCGGAGACGGGGCGAAGCGATTTCACGCCGACTGGGCGCTGTGGAAAAACGCGGGGGAACGTACCGAAATGGTGTGGGATTCTCCCTGGGGGTTGGGATTTCCGGGTTGGCATATCGAGTGTTCTGCCATGTCACTTCACTACCTCGGAGGGCACGTTGACTTGCATTTAGGTGGCATTGATCTGCGCTTCCCGCATCATGAAAACGAGCGAGCGCAGAGTAATTGCGCGGCGATGAGTGAGGTTACGGACAGTTGGGTTCACGGAGAACATTTATTATTTGAAGGTAAGAAGATGTCAAAGAGTGCGGGCAATGTTCTCCTGCTCGATGAAGTCATTGCGCGCGGATTCGATCCACTCGCAATTCGTCTGGTTTTCCTTGAAAACAAATATCGGTCCCAGATGGATCTGACATGGGAGAACATTGCCTCCGCCGATGCGACTCTCAAGCGTTGGCGCGCTAAGTACCAAGAATGGGCCACGCAAGAGGTAAAAAACGACGCAGCGGTGGTTTCAGAAATTGTTGAGTCGATATTCGAATTGCTTCGCAATGACTTAGACACACCCGCTGCGCTCCTGAAATTGCGGAAAATTGAAAAAGATGTAGCAATTTCTGGTAAGACCAAGGCGCAAGTTTTCTCCCGCACAGACGAATTTTTTGGACTGGAAATTACCCGCTCAAATCCGACAGAACACATTGGTGAAACCGCCCAGGAATTGATCAGAGCTCGTGCCGAAGCACGTGCCATAAAGGACTTCGCTCGCAGCGATGCGTTACGCGATCAACTTTTGACGCATAAAATTAGGGTGATTGATGGGCCAGATGGTCAAAGCTGGGAAGTTATTCTGTAACTCCCGCAAACAAATCTAACTCTCGACCATTTTTGTCATAAGGCCCAGCTGCCTCACCTTTCACGCGAATGTAGTACTCGCTCCCTCCAATACGTGTTGCGAGTCGCTTAGAGAAATTGAAGAGATCTCCATTAATTATTAATTGCGTTTGATGAGATTTCAGTGCCGCTAACTTTTGAGGAAGGTATTTCTCGCCATCAAATTTGGTTGTAACTACTCCATCTGCTTTAACAAATGGCAGCGCCAGCCATTTGGATGGAACATAATTGAAGAGTTTGATGGCGATGCGAACGAAAAAATTGGTGCTCGTTAAACTTCCATGCAGGGCGGAGCGAGGAATCGCACTCCAATAAATCTTCGAGATTTCCCATGGTTCACCAGTACCAAAGTGGGGATCATTTGCCAGCTCTGCGGCACGCATAGCGATTTGATGAGCCTTGATGTGATCTGGATGCCCATACCCGCCGAAGTCATCATAAGAAATCAATACTTGTGGCTTACGATCGCGAATAACGGTTACCAACCGGCCAGCGGCCTCATCCAAATCGGCTTTCCAGAAGCAATCTGGATTTTCGTTAGGTGGCGTATTCATCATCCCGCTGTCGCGGTATTGCCGCTCGGGTGAGCCTAGGAATAGGTAGTCGCTCACACCTAGATGTCCCATTGCGATGGCGAGTTCGGTCTCCCGATAGGTTCCTAATGTGTTCTCGCGGGCCGCGGCAAGGTGGGCCAAAGAAGCAACTAAGACTTCCCCTTCTTCACCCCGGGTGCAGGTGACAAGCGTGACTGCAGCCCCTTGGGCCCGATATCCAGCCATGGTGGCGCCGTTATTAATGGTTTCATCATCCGGGTGGGCATGAACCAACAACAGCCGCTTAGGGGGGAGTTCACTCATGGGTTCATTATGAACGATGAGATAACATCCCGCTAATGAACGAAGAGAAGTTACGGCTGCCGCGCGATGAACGTCGCGCTACCCTGCTTGCCGCAGCCCTAGAAGTCTTTACCGCCGCGGGCTACCACGCCGCCGCCATGGACGAAATTGCGGATCAAGCCAACGTCAGCAAACCCGTCTTGTATCAACACTTCCCATCCAAGCTGGATCTCTACTTGGCGGTCTTAGATATTCATTGTGAATACTTGGTCAACGATATTCGGGCCGCGGTTGCATCCTCGCAAGACAATGCTGAACGAGTTCTTGCAACAGTCAACGCTTACTTTGATTATATAAATCGCGAGGGAGAAGCTTTCCGATTGCTATTTGAGAGCGATATGTCAGTTGAACCGCAGGTGCGCGAACGACTGAGCAAGATGACTTACGACTGTGCGATGGCGTTTAGTGAAGCAATCACTACTGAAACCGGTATCTCGCAAGAGTCAGCAATGATGCTCGCCATCGGGCTGATTGGTACCGCGCAAACGACAGCCCGGCACTGGCTTGCTCGGAGCGAGAGCATTGATCGAGATTTGGCGGTCAGCCTGGTTTCCAGTTTGCAATGGCGCGGAATTTCAGGTTTCCGCAAAATCAGCAAGCCACTAAACTGAAACTATGGCTAAAAAAGAGAACGGCAATAAGACTTCAGTACGCATTGGAATTAGCGAAACCTCGCAAGAGTTACATTTTGAAACTAACTTAGAGACTGCAAAAGTCATCTCCCTAGCCAACGATGCAATCACGGGCAACAAAACCCTAGAACTCACCGATATCAAAGAGCGAACCATCCTTGTCCCTGCGGGAAAGATTTCATATATCGAAATCGGCGATACGACGGATCAAAAAGTCGGATTTACCGCTTTATAACTCGGCGCTCATTGGCTCTTGCCTCTAACTTTTCAAATTCCGTTGGAGCTGTATGGAATTCCGCCAACTGATTGAGTTTTCCGTTGCCGTGATAATCACTTGACCCAGTTTTTGCGAGATCAAATTGATCTGCGATATCGCTGAGCAGCACACGATTTTCGATCGTATGATCGCGATGAAAGACTTCGATCCCATCCAAACCAGCCTGCACGTAACTCTGAAAACTCTCTTCCGAGACGACCCTCCCCCGCAAAGAGGACATCGCATGGGCTATTACCGCTACCCCGCCGGCCTGTTTTATCAGACCTATAGCTACTTCTGGGGTCGGTGAATAGTGGGAAACATAAAAGGGTGAGTCGTTATGCAACACTTCAGCAAAGACCTGTTCGCGAGATTTCATATACCCTTTCGCTACAAGTGCATCTGCTAAATGCGGTCGTCCCAACGTTGCACCTTCAGAGAGTTGCGCTTCAACGTCTGCAATAGTCACTTCGTAATGTGCCGCATTGAGTCTTGCAATTATTTTATGCATCCGACCAATTCGGTTATCACGAGTTTGCGCCATCATTGTCATCAGCGCTTCGTTTTCGGGGTCGAAGAGCAACCCAAGCATGTGGACACTTATGCCATCTGTTGTTTGACAGGAAATCTCTGATCCCAATACCAGCGACAATCCCGGACGAAGATAATCTCTGGCCTCCTGCCAGCCCGCTACGGTGTCATGGTCGGTGAGCGCCAGGGTCGTTAGTCCATTGGCCATAGCTTTATTCAGGAGGTCTGACGGCGAGTCAGTGCCATCACTAAAATTTGAGTGCGTATGCAGATCAATCACGAGAAACCTTATTTCTTAAGACGAAGATTGAACATCCTATTAGGAGTCCGAGAATCCCAGGAATAGTTCCAGCGGATGGTCGTTGATGTAACCAGAACCAAGCAATGATCGCCGCGATAGGAACCTCAAAGAAGACGATCAGTGAAACAACGACCGGTGATACCCGCTTTAGCGACATGTTGAAAAGAGTATGCCCGAGAAATTGTGCGCCAAATATCAATCCCGCCAGGTAGAGCCATTGGATTGCTGGAAAATGAAAAATCGGAGAAGCGGTCAACACACTAGCTAAGAGAGTGGTCAAGGCGCACGAAGCAAAACAGACCGTTGTATACGTGGATGTTGAGAGAGATTTCTGGATGCTAGAACCAATAATCATGTAAGCCGCCGCCAAAGCTCCGCAAAGAATTCCAAAAAGGTCCCCCACGAAAGCTCGAGTTGATACCGTGAAATCAATCCCGGTGATCAAAAACAGTGAGGCAAATGCGAGGAACATTCCCCCCAGCGACTGCGAAGAAATATGTGCACCGCGAAATTTCATGTACAACGCCGCAAATATTGGCTGAAATGCCGCCAAAGCTGTTCCCGCTGCGACTGTAGTGAAGCGCATGGCGGCAAAAAATGTTAAAAAGTGTGCCGCCAGAAAAACTCCAGCCACGGCCGAAATACCGATTAAACGCCGATTACTCCGATCTCGAAGTTCACCCGTCCGCAATGCAAAAGGAGCCATGATGAGCGCTCCCCCCAGATTCCGCCAAAAAATGAGGGTCGGAATCGGCATCGTACTTTTTGCAATGAGAGGTCCGGAGGAGCCAACTCCGAGGATTCCGGCTAACAGGAATGAAATATCCCGTCCCTTAGGGAGGGCGGTATGTTCGTGACTATTAATGTTCACAGGTTAAAGATGAACCAAAATTGCGCCGCAACACATATAGCTACTATCGTAATAATTACCCCGTAGAGCGAGAGCGCGCGGGTTCCTGCAACAAATTCACCCATCAATTTCTTATCACGGGCAATTCCAAACATGTATGCCAAGAGCGGTAACAACAGAATCGCATTGAGGATCTGAGAGGAGATCAATATCCAGATCAGCGAAACTCCCGGGATCATAATCAATCCTCCGGCGACCACCGTGATTGCAGCGAAAGTCAGATAGAAAAGTGGCGCTTCCTCAAACTTGTCATCCAGCGCAGCGGGAGAACCAGTCAAATCACTCACTGAGTACGCGGTCGATAGCGGCAAAATGGATGCCGCAAGTAGCGCCGCGCCAATAATTCCAATTGCAAAAATATCTTTTGCAAGGGTTCCTGCCAAAGGTTGAAGGGCTCTAGCAGCCTGGGAGGCATCGGTGATGTTGGTGATGTGCTCGTGGTTAAGTGTTGCTGCGCAGGTGACGATGACAAAGAATCCGATAATGCCCGTAAGCAACGAACCAACCCAAACATCTGCTCGAAGTAATTTTAGATCTGCCCGGGTCAACCGCTTATCAACAGCGTATGACTGAATAAAAGCTAGTCCCCAAGGAGCAAGCGTTGTTCCCAAAGTAGCGGTTGCAATATTGATTGCGCCTCGATTAAAAGGCATTGAAGGAACAACCATGCCACGAAACGCCGATCCCCAATGTGGATGCGACATAAATCCAGCGATCGCATAGGAAATAAATACGGCGGACAAGACAAAGAAAACACGCTCTGCTTTCTTAAATGTTCCACGGAGCACGAGAGCAGAAATTAAAATTCCAGTAATTGGAACGGTGATGAAGCGCGAAATTCCAAATAGCTGACCAGCGGCTGCAACTCCCGCGAACTCTGCGGTCATGGTGCCAAGGTTCGCCAGGATAAGTGCGGTAGCGCTAAAGCTTCCTGCCCGAGCTCCGTATTTTTGTCGCACTAATCCGATCAAACCTTGACGAGTGACGACTCCAATTCGAGCACCTAGATCTTGAAAGACAACCAGCGCAAATGTGGAAACAACCAGAACCCAGAGCATTCGATAACCAAATTGCGCACCGAGTTGCGAATAAGTGGTGATGCCAGCGGGATCGTCATCTGAAAGACCAGCAATAACCCCCGGTCCCATCACTGCTAGAAATGCTGCGATGCGAAGTTTGCGTCCACTTGGAATAGTTACATGAGTCATGAACGGGCGGTGCCGCCCTGTGAAAACAACCCGCGATTCTTTGACAAGGCGTCAACCAGATCATCGGCCAGAATTCGACCAATTGGCTTGTTCTTCTCGTCAATAACAATGATGGAAGAACCACGGTTATTTGAAAATTCTTCAATGACCTCAGCTATCGGAGTTTCGCTCGTAACAGCCGTTGGATACGGCTTAGCTATCAAATCAGCTACCAAACTGGCGGGATCTGCCGCGATAAGTTCTACGGTCTGGATGTGATCGAGTAATTTTCCTTTGCCGTCAACAACGACAACACCGTCAGAACTCTCACGCTCCCGATTTTCAACTAATAATGCCAGGGCAGCAGCGACCGTGTCGCTACCCTTCACTATCAAAATGTGAGTCGTCATGATTCCACCAGCCAGGGCTTCATCAAAAGAAACCAAGTGACGCAATTGTTTTGCGGTTGTGGTTTCCATTGCACTCAAAATACTTTCACGGTGTTCATCTTCTAGATCACGCAGCACTTCTGCCGACTCATCGGGTTCCATTCGCGACAAAAGTTCGGCAGAACGTTCAGAAGACAATCCGCGCAATAGACCTTCGAGCTCGTCATCTTCCATTTCCTCCAGCGCATCGGCTGCGAGCTCTGGATCAAGCATTTCTATAAGTGCACCTTGTTCGCGACCAGCCAGATCTTCGATCAAGTCAGCAAGGTCTGCTGGTCGGAGTTGGCTAAGTGCGGAGCGAGTTCCTGATGTGCGAACCACTCCTGTCGAATCAGTAAGTGAGGCAACTGAAGCCCAGTCGATGACGTGATCTGGAGTCGGCCTGCGGGAGAGCGAACCAGGAAAAAGTCGACGTAAAAAAGATACAAACGAGATATCTACTCCGACAACACGAATCTCTTTGTTGAATGGGGCTAAATAAAGATCTGACGTCCGAACCACACGAAGCCCATCAACGTCAACGATCTGATGGTCGAGCACATCAGCATCAAGCAGCGATTCTCCTGGCCGACGAGAGAAAGGTTCTAGATTAATTTTGGTGGAGGACAGAGTTATTGAACTTGGGGTCAGCTTCGAAATCCGAGCACCGTTAATAAATGATTTACGATTAGCAACTTTTACAATCAATCCAGAGACCGGAGGATAAGTCTCATGACCGTGCCTGACCACGACATCTACCAGGCGACCAATTTCTCGCCCTTCGGGATCAACAACTGGCCGACCAATTAAGCCGGCCAATGAGACAAGAGAATCGCGAACACTTTTTCGAGTGATCAGAAGATCGCTACGTCCGACCAGCCGCTTTGCAACGGTGTTGATTGGGGAGACTGAGGGACGTTTCACTCCCCAAGTCTACGGGCTAGGTCCAACGGTTCGGATTAAGTGTGAAGCGAGAGCGGAACTCCAACTAAAGATTGTGGTCGAACGATGAGCGAGGCTAAGAGTTCATCAAAAATTTTCTGTAAACGGCTATTACTGTCGCTGAGATATGCGGGTTTGCCGTTATCCCCGCCATCGCGGAGTGCAATATCAAATGGGATCTTGGCTAGCAGGGGTACTTCCGATCCAACCAGCGCGGAGAGTCGCCTAGCCGTTTCTATGCCTCCACCAAATCCAAAGAGTGCGATCGGTTCGCCACAGTTCGGACAAGGGCTTTCAGACATATTTTCAATAACTCCAACAATTCGCTGCTTCATTTGGAAGGCAATTCGTCCAGCGCGTTCGGCAACTTCAGCGGCGGCAACCTGAGGCGTAGTGACGACGAGTACTTCAGAGCGCGGAATCAGCTGTCCGAGCGAAATTGCGATATCTCCTGTGCCAGGTGGCAGATCAAGCAATAAGAGATCAAGTGCGCCCCAATAGGCGTCCGTCATCAATTGCTCAAGGACTCGATGCAGTAACGGACCACGGTATGCGATGGGGTCTTCACGATTGGGTTTAAACATTTCCATTGAAACGATTTTTACGCCGTGGTTTTCTACCGGAATGAAGGTCTGATCAATCGCAGTCGGGCGTTGATCCAAAATTCCCATTAGCCTTGGAATGGAATGGCCGTAGACATCTGCATCCAGAATCCCGACTTTCAAACCGCGAGCCGCTGCTGCCACCGCTAAATTTGCAGTCACTGAAGATTTTCCGACCCCACCTTTTCCGGAAGCGATTGCGATCACGCGCGTAAGGGAATCAACCTGTGCAAAGGGGTTAAATTTTTCACGTCCGCCGCGAAGCAATTTCTTGACTGCTTCCCGCTCTTCATCGTTCATCACTCCAAACGAGATCTTGACCGATGAAATGCCGGCAATCCTAGAGACTGCCTCCGTAATATCTACCTGCAAGCGATCGCGCATCGGACAGCCGCTGATCGTTAATTTGATCGAAAGCGTGGCAACTCCGTTTTCATATTCAACAGATTCAACCATACCCAAATCCGGAAGGGGGCGATGCAGTTCGGGATCTTGGACGCTTGCTAGCGCCTGGTGAATCTGATCAACAATCTCACGGGTCATAAGAGCACTCTACGATAATTCTGGGAGCAACTCAGAACTGGGAGTGTTATTTAGATGCCACGAGCGTGAGTTGTACCGTCTTGATTACAGAACCACGTTGGTACTTAATGGTCACCGTATCGCCGATAGCGTGCGAGCGAATCGCAACAATCAAGTCATCGGCTACCGCGATATCTTGACCATCTATGGCAAGAATGATGTCGCCTGGCTGCAACCCAGCTTTGGCTGCCGGGCCGCCTGCAAGAATTGCGCTAGGAAGATCAGCGATTCTTGCACCGGGGCCGGTGAAAGTTGAATCCAATGACATTCCGACAATTGGATAATGCGAACGCCCAGTCTTAATCAATTGTTCGGCGGTTATTTTTGCTTGATTAATTGGAATTGCAAATCCTAAACCAATCGAACCTGGTTGACCCGAAATTGAATCGCCCAACGAAGCGATTGCAGAATTGACTCCAATCACTGCGCCTGTTGCATCTACTAGCGGACCACCGGAGTTTCCTGGATTAATTGCGGCGTCAGTTTGAAGTGCATCGATAAATGCATTCTCGCCAGAAGTATTATCCGATGAAGTAGTCACTGGGCGATTTTTGGCAGAAATAATTCCTGAAGTAACAGTTCCCTGCAATCCAAGCGGTGAACCGATCGCAATAACAGGATCCCCAACTTGTACATTGTCGCTGTTGCCAAGGACAAGAGCAGGTGCGGCGGTTACATCAATCTTCAATACCGCCAAGTCATACGAGGTGTCTCGACCAACTAGCGTCGCCGTGTATACCTTTTTATTTGCAAGTTTGACCGTGATTTTTGTTTTCGCAAGTACAGCTGCTTCAATGACGTGATTATTGGTCATGATGTAACCATTTGAGTCGATGAAGAAACCTGAACCCGTATCGCTGCCGCTAGGTGTCGTTGAATCAATTTCTACGACGGATGGTGAGTCTTTTGCGGCAATTCCTGCAATTGAATCCGGAGCCCGATCAATAACTTTATCTGATGTAGTCAGGTGAGGGGAGTTATCAAATGCAACTTTTCCTATCAGTCCACCTGCAACTCCTGCAATCAAAGCCATGGCAAGTGCCATGTACCAAGTAACGTGTATCGCGCGCTTAACAGGTGTGATTGCGGAATAAGTGCTCAACGTTGATTGACCATCTGAAACCCACCAAGGAGTCTGCGTCGGTATTGGCGTTGGTGTCACAGGTGCGCTTGGCGCAACATGTTCAGTTGGAACTGAAGGAGCGTCAGGCACTTCAGGCGCTGCTTCTGGGGAATTATCGGGGGTTACTTCGTCTTCAGACATTGAAACATTATAAGTGAGTTAAAGCTTTGTTGCCAGAAGTACTCCGCTACCGATCGGTAAAACTATTGAACTCCACCTGGAATCTTCTTTCACAGCACGCAATCCATCGCGGCGGGAGATGCTTTCGAAATCACGCTGAGTTGGATCCGCAACTTTGCCACCGCTGAGCGCATGATCGATGAAGAGC
>CAIYQS010000262.1 GCA_903928395.1 uncultured Actinomycetes bacterium
ACCTTATGAAGCGCCTGGAGTTCAAGGAAGTGTGGGATCTCTTGATTACAAGGTTCGCACCATGAGCCAAAGACATTGACCACAACAGGCCCCTTAATGCTCTGGTAAAGCACCTTTGACTTGTTATCCAAGCAGGGCAGCAAAATCCCTTTAACTATTGAATTATTTCTGGAGATCGAGGAGCAACTGGCGACCGTGCCCGCAGATGCATGTGCGACGCTAGGAGAGAGAATGGAAAGCAGAGTAATAAAGATGAGTGGAAGGTTTCGCTTCATCTGAAATCCTCATCCCCCTTAACTAATTGCAGAGCCTTAATCTTATCCATTTCACCAATCCCATAAGAGGGGCAGAGCGTGGCTAATGGACATGCTCCGCATGCAGGTTTGCGCGAGTGACAAATCCGACGACCATGCCAGATCATTCTCTGAGAGAGATTGGTCCACTCTTTTTCAGGAATTAATTCACCAACTTCTCTCTCAACCAAGACAGGATCTTCTGATTCACTCCAGCCAAATCGACGACTCAATCTTCCAAAATGAGTATCGACTGTGATGCCAGGAATTCCGAAGGCGTGACCGAGAACAACATTTGCGGTTTTGCGTCCAACACCGGGGAGGGTTACCAGCTCATCAAGTTCGGCAGGAACATCCGAGCCATACTCGGTTACTAATCGTTCACTCAGCGCCTTGATATTTGCAGATTTCGTTCTGAAGAAGCCGAGTGGATGGATAATCTCTTCTAATTCCAATTGAGCTGCGCCTGCCATCTTTTTCGGCGTTCCGTATCTCTTAAAGAGAATTGGAGTTACCTGATTGACTCGTTTATCGGTGCACTGCGCCGATAGAACTGTGGCGACGAGGAGTTGAAATGGCGTCTTAAAATCTAATTCGCATTTCACATCTGGATATCGCTTGGTTAAGGCGCGATAGATGGCGCGTGCCTGACGGCGCTCTTCATCCAAGGTTTCGCGCACCTCTAAAGCCTACGGGAAAGTGAAAGTTCAGTGGGTTGGAGCCTTGGCATTTGAGGTTGTAGGGTCTGCCTTGTGACCCAAAAAGATGACGATCTCATCATCCGCAAAGCCCCACTTTTTAGCGCCCTTGACGATGAAGCTGCGCACGAACTGCGCCAATCAATGGTTGCGCTCAAACTCAATAAGGGACAGGTCCTCTTTAAAGAGGGACAAGATGGAGATCGCCTTTACGTAGTCGTTCACGGCAAGATCAAACTCGGAACAACAAGTGCTGATGGCCGCGAAAATTTACTTTCAATTCTCGGACCCGGAGAGATGTTCGGTGAGCTATCGCTCTTTGATCCAGAACCTCGCACTTCAACAGCGACAGCGGTTACCGATGCAAAATTAGTTTCACTGGCGCACGAAGCCGTCATTGGTTTAGTTACTTCAAACCCACAGACTTCGCTCGAACTTCTTCGTCGCTTGGCACAACGCCTGCGTAAGTCCAATGAAATATTGGCAGATCTCGTATTTGCAGATGTTCCTGGCCGTGTCGCTAAGGCAATCATGGATCTCGGGGAACGTTTCGGTGTGCAGAAGGATGATGGACTTCACGTCAATCACGATCTCACCCAAGAAGAATTAGCACAACTCGTTGGCGCATCTCGTGAGACAGTGAACAAGGCGCTTGCCGACTTCGCTGCTCGCGGTTGGGTAAAGCTTGAACCGCGCGCTGTTCTCGTTACAGATGTAGAACGAATTACAAAGCGCGGTCGCTAATTTCCCTTACTAGTTTCAGCCAGTAATTGAACAGGCTGCGCCCGTTGCTAA
>CAIYQS010000263.1 GCA_903928395.1 uncultured Actinomycetes bacterium
GGTGCTTTTAACCACTCGAATGATTTCAAGTTTTTCGGAGGTTTTGGTTGTCGGGGCTTCACCAGTCGTTCCATTTACTGCGATCGCGTCGTGACCGGTATTAGCCAGATGTTCAGCAATCTTCGCAACGCCATCCCAGTCGATTGAGCCTTCAGCCGTAAATGGAGTCACCATTGCGGTGATTAAGCGACCAAAAGGTGCCTCTATCTGGGTTATCTGTTTATGCGAGCTGGACATGGGGGTAACTCTACCTTGACTAAGGGGCGACTCGCCCTGACTTCTCAAATGCCCCGTGTGTTAACGGCATTAAAGTCGCAAAATGATGCTCCATTTTCTCGGCAACCATCTCAATTTCCCGTTGCGGATAGCTGGGGAAATGCGAGCCTTCGCGGGAAGTACGAAGCGACAAGAAATTCATCAACGCGCGGGCGTTCATCGTCACATACATGGATGAGTACAAACCGACCGGTAACACAGCTCGCGCAACCTCTCGCGCAACGCCCGCATCAAGCATCTTTTTGTAATTTTCGTATGCGAGAGTGCAACTTTCCTTGATTGCATTGACTGTGATTTCGTACTGCTCATCGGTTCCATCAATAAATGAATAGGAGCCCGCTTTGCCAATTTGAACCAACTTACGCTCTTTGCTCGGGATATAAAAATTGGGCCGCAGTTCGCGATATCGACCTGACTCTTCGTTATAAGAAGCGATCCGATGCCGCATAAATTCACGAAATACAAAGATGGGCGCAGAAATAAAAAAGGTCATCGATGTGTGCTCAAACGGAGAACCATGACGTTCGCGGGCGAGATAATTGATGAGCCCCTCGGAGCGAGATGGATCTGCATTAACGTCATCGAGTGAGTTTTCCCCGGCAGTGGAAACACGAGCCGCCCAAATAACATCTGAATCGCTTGCGCTGGCTTTAACGAGTTCGACGGTTACATCGTCCCGAAAATTAATTTCAAAGTGCTGTTGGGTGTTTTCGCTCATGTAACGACCTTATCTATTGGCACCCATGGCACTTGGGATTAGGGCAGAATATCGGCGTGTCAGTGAAGCGCGACTCCCTCAGCGTTGGGCTAGCCGTAGGCGCTGCGGGTGTGGCGTTCGGCGCGGTCGCCGTTGCCGACCACTTCTCGGTTTTGCAAGCCTGTTTCCTATCCCTTGTTCTCTTTTCAGGAGCTTCCCAATTTTCTTTGGTTGCCGTCATCAGTGCTGGAGGAAGTCCGCTTAGCGCCATCGTCACCGGAACTTTTCTCGGAGGTCGAAATGGCTTGTATGGCGTACGCATGGCACAAATCCTCAAACTCAAAGGGGCCAAACGCGCACTTGCCGCACAAATAACGATAGATGAATCCACCGGAGTTGCAATCGCGCAAACCGAGCTTGAAGATCAGAAAACCGCATTCTGGTACACCGGTTTCGGTGTCTTCTTCTTTTGGAATTTATTCACGCTCTTGGGGGCGTTGGGAGCGAAAGCAATTGGCGATACATCCGCTTGGGGACTCGATGTCGCCTCCCCCGCAATCTTCTGCGCGGTGCTCTTCCCGCGACTTAAAGAGCGCAAATTCTTTATTTCAGCCTTGCTCGCCTTTGTCTGGGCGCTTTCAATCACCGAGTTAGTTCCAGCGGGTGTTCCGATAATTTCCACCGTCTTTATCGCAGCAATTGTGGGGTGGAACTAATGAACTCACAGTGGATCGCAGTAATTGTTACGAGTGTGCTCTGCTACGCCATTAAATATATTGGCCATGCTATCCCCGAGATTTGGTTAGCCCATCCCCGAGTTCAGCGGATCACGAACTTAATCCCCATAGTTTTATTGAGCGCTCTAGTAGCTATGCAAGCATTTACGACCAAGACAAAGTTTGTGGTTGATCACCGTTTAGCCGGGATAACCGTGGCCATCGCTGCCCTGACAGCAAGATTGCCATTCCCCGTTGTTGTTGTCGGGGCAATGGCAACTTCTGCGATTGTGTATCGCCTAAAAATTTAGAGAATTGCTAAAGATACGAGCTTAGCTTCCAAGTCCTTGTCAGATGGCTCAGTCAAATGTGTTCCATCTGGGAACACAATGACTGGGATCGAGCGCATTCCGCCATTAATTTCAATGACCTTGTCCGAGGCTACTTTGTCAGCTTCGATGTCGATGTAATTAACTTCGACGTTTTTTGCGGTTAAAAAGGCTTTGGATCGCCGGCAATCTCCACACCAGTCGGCGGTATACATAGTTATTTGAGCAGCCATTTATTTTCCTTTATCTTGCTTAGAATTATTTACTTAGCAAATTCTAATCGAGATCCAAAAAATGCTCGAGTCCAAATGTGAGCCCAGGCGTATGAACTACATTACGAATTCCTAACAACACGCCAGGCATGAAGCCGGTTCGATCAATCGAGTCATGGCGAATTGTGAGCGTTTCGCCTAGGTCGCCCAAGATCACTTCCTGATGGGCAACAAGCCCACGAAGCCTGACCGAATGGATAGGTACATCTCCAACTTTTGCTCCGCGAGCACCTTGCAGACCAGAAGAAGTTGCATCTGGCATTGCGGCTTTAGCTACAGAGTTACGAGCTTCCGTGATGAGTTCTGCAGTACGTGCGGCAGTTCCTGAAGGCGCATCAGCTTTATTTGGGTGATGCAGTTCGATGATTTCAACGGATTCAAAATATTTGGAGGCTTTTGCTGCAAATTGCATCATTAACACCGCACCGAGTCCAAAGTTTGGAGCGATCAGTACTCCAACACCTGGATTAGCATCAAGCCAACTGACAACGGTGGCTAATTTTTCACTATTAAAACCGGTTGTTCCAACAACAACGTTTATTTTATGAGAAATTGCAAAATCTAGGTTCGCCATTACTGAATCTGGATGAGTGAAGTCAACGACCACTTGTGCACCGCTAGAAACTAGCACCTCGAGTGAATCACCAAGGTCGAGCGCA
>CAIYQS010000264.1 GCA_903928395.1 uncultured Actinomycetes bacterium
CACCACTAACCAAGCAACCATTAACGTTGCCTAACCGAAAGTGTCTAGCAAATATCGCGCAGGTCCATCGACACATTTCGGATCCAGCGATTTTGGCTCCAATAATTGCACTCTCCGATCTTGCTGATAAGAAAGTGTCTTATTTGAGAGTTGCGAAATCGATATTAGAGTCCAATAATTTTTCCCCCCGCTCAACTTCAGAGCTTGCCTCGGCTTTAGGTACGTTAGACATGGCTCACGGTGCAGATAAACGGGCACGAAAGCTTTTGTTGAGAAGTCTAGAAGACCCGTCAGAAAATGTTCTGGCTCAAGCAGTTTGGCTGAGTGGGAAGCATAAATTGAAATTGGATGCAACTGAAAATGCTGATATTCCAAATGCTTTTGAGGCCGAATCGCGAGTTTTCGCCAATGAACTTAGTTGGGAAGAAGCAACGGAGACTGCTAAGCGGTGGCGCGATGATCAAGAATTCTCGACTCAGGCAGCAGTATTTGGATCCTGGGCTGCCTGCGAAGCAAATGACTGGAAAGTTGCAATCTCGTTTACATCTCGAGGACTTATAACTAACCCGACAGACGTATTACTGAGAAACAATGCGGCATTTGCATATATACAAGAGGGAGATCTAAGGAACGCGTTTTACCATTTAACTCAGGAACAAATTTATGTCAATCAAGGAATGGCAAACATCGCAGTAACCGCTACAGAGGGGCTATTGTTGTTTAGAGCCGGATTACCAGTTCTTGGTCGTGATAGGTATCAAAAAGCGATTCGTCAATTTAATCTCAAGGAGGAAATAGTCAACGCACTAGATGCAAGAATTATGCTAACAATAGAAGAATATATATCCGGAAATTCGGAATTCGAGGTTGCCAAAAGAGAAATCGAGGGACTCGCAAGAAAAAGTGGTGAGCCGAGACTTTTTGGAAGAGTTCAATTACTAGAAAATTTGCGGCATCAAAGAGATATAAATGCACCGTATCCTGAAATAGATCCTTCTCTATTACAAGAAATTCGTCGCCATTACATCAAATTAAAATAAAGAATTTAATTAAAAGAGTAAGTTTGATATTTCCAACCCGAGCCGACCAAGATCCGCCACTAAAAAATCGAAGAAGATGACGACCTTCCCAGGTGGGCATAAGGAAACTTTAAATAAGATCTAATATCTGAGGTCAAGTCCCTTTGCGATGACCTTCGTGAGATTCCTGATTAAAGCAGATCAAATTTGACCTTTATCTCCGCTGATTCCGCTGGGGTTAATCCTGAGGAACGGGCCACAAATGGAAGCTGAAGATCCATCGCAAATGGGCTTACGGCTCTACTAGTGCTGGATCCATAGATATATCTCCTATTTGCAAACGACAGAATGCAAGTTGATTTTGCGCGAGTTAACCCAACATAAAGCAACCTCGCCATTTCATAAACGCGCCCAGCGTTCCCTTGAGCGTGACCACCTGGAACGAAATCACTCTCTAGCCCTGGAATGAAAACTATCCCCGAAGATAGCCCCTTAGAAGAATGCAAACTCATTATCTTAACCTTGGGAGAAATAATTGGTTGTATATCCGGTGGAATGTCTAATCGCGTGTAAATCTTTTCAAGACAATGCTTCTTTTCTTCGGAGCGATGCATGCCAATGTACTCAGCCGCTTCTTGCAACGTGGATTCTTGAGGCAAAGATGAGATTAGCTCATACCAGATTAAATTTACTGGACTACCCAGATAAAGACATAAATGATCCAACTCTACAGAGCTGATCTCCAGAAGCAATGAATCTTTATTTAGATGGGAGAAGTTGGATAGCAATTGCCTGTATGAATCTAGGGCTGATTCTGCCCTCCGCGAAAAAGAATTCAGTGGATAATTTCCTTGGAAAATATCTGCGATGTCAAGACTAAGGGTTGGGATTTTTTCAGCGATAGCAACGCACGTTCCGACCCCAGTCCCTCGTTTTAAGCCGAGAACTAATCGCTTAGCCAGGAAATTGTTTGATCTAACTAATATATTCAACACTTCAAAACATAAACGGCCCTCATCGGTGTCTATAAGCCTCACGGCTCTCGCATCTTCATATTCGACGTTTACTCTGTCGAGTTCATTAAATAATGGCGGCCCTTGAACTCCTCTGTCAAAAAGCAATATAAGGATTTCGTCAGCAGGTATGCCACTACTTATCAATCTTTGGCAGGACGTGGCTACCGCTGTTGCTTCAAGCATACCCGTACTGAAATTCCAGGTGTGGACCACTCCATCAACATCTGGAAGCTGCCCCGAATATAAAGAACTTATGTTTTTATTGATCCGTCCGGACAAAGAATTATTCACTATTAAATTCTGACTCAGGTTTACTATAACTTCTGTTGATCGAAAACAGTCTTCAAGTAGATGCCTGGAGGCACCAGGATAACTGTTCATAAATTTTTGGACTAAATCTGGCGAGCCAAATCTAAATCCATAGATACTTTGATCATCATCGCCGCAGAGGAATGTAATTGCGCCTTCATCCATAAAAAGTTTTATAAATTCCACGTCCAATGGATTCAAATCTTGAAATTCATCGACAATTAAGTTTTTCAAGTCAAGCAACTCTTTTGGGTTGATACCCGAAATGCGAATATTTTGAACCGCCTCATGCACTAGTTCGCCCTGCAATATTCCTGAGTAAAGAATCCTTCGGGATTTGAGAAATCGAACAAAGTTCTGAAATTCTTGGTCGGTTACAGGAACGGTTGGTGAAGCATAATTTGTGGGATTCTGGACTCCCGTGCTCAAAAACGCTTGATAAAATTCTCTAATTTCTAGCGCACGAGTTGGACTAATTGAATGGGTATTGGCGAATTCAGCGTCAAAGAAATTCTTTGACTGCCAATCATCCATAATAATTGGATTGGGCACAAAACCATGAAGTAGGTTCGCTTTACGCAAGCACCTCAAAGCTAAAAAATGAATGGTGCTAACGGAGGGACCATTTTCATCAAATCCCGCATCTCGAACGGCATTTCGGACTCCAATTGCTAGATCGTGGCTTGCTGCATTCGTAAATGAGACTCCAAAAATAGATTCAGGTGTGGTTCCACTATTGATAATCTGCACGACATGTTTCGCAATTGCCGCAGATTTGCCTGTTCCAGGGCCTGCAATGAGAAATACCGTTGCATTGGTATCTTGGGCAGCGGCGTCCTGCTTACTCTTTGCTGACAGAAGTCGGGTGGGATTTCTCAATTATTTCTCCTATTTGAGAATGAAGTAGAGTCCAAGAAAACTTGTGGAAAGAAGATCTGAAGAGTACCCATCCTAAATAATAACTTCATTAACCTGAATATTTATTCTTAAGAGAATTCAAGGTGAGGGTCTTTCCCTTCATGAAAAGAGAGGAAATCGGCTAATTTAAATGGCCGAGAAATTCTTTAACTTAGTTGTGAGGAAATCTCCACTCCAAGGCGACCTAATGCCGTTGCTCCCCCATCAAGGGCTGTCATGACAAAAGGCTTGCCATCGGGTAGCAGGGCAAAGGTATGTTCAAAGTGTGCACCGTTGGATTTATCACTTGCGATCACAGTCCAGTCATCAGAAAGAGTTTTCATCTTTTCTGTGCCCCGAGTAATCATTGGCTCGATGGCAAGGGCAAGACCCACCTTTAATTCCGGCCCCAGACCAGGAGGACCATAGTTAAGTACATGAGGGTCTTGGTGCATTTCAGTGCCAATTCCATGACCCCCATACTCGCGCAAGATGCCGTACTTACCTTGGCTCTGAATGTAGTGCTCGATCGCATGGGATATATCGGTGAGGTGTCCACCCACTTTGGCAGCGGCGATCCCACGCCACATTGAGCCCTCACAGGTATCCATTAATTTTTGATCTGCGGGATCAATAGCCCCCACACCAATCGAAAATGCAGAATCCCCGTGCCAACCGTTGACGATCGCACCGAAGTCAATTGAAATTATGTCACCGGAAACGAGCGGTCGTTCATTTGGTATCCCATGGACGACTTCATGATTTACTGAAGCGCAAATGACATTGGGAAATCCGTGATAGTTCAAGAACGATGGGGTCGCGTTATTTGCCTTTAGGTAATCGGCAGCGATTGCATCTAATTCGAGTGGAGTAACACCCGGTGCAATTGCCGCTTTCATCAGGTCAAGCGCCTCTGCAACAACAAGACCGGCTTTTCGCATGAGCTGAAGTTGCTCCAGCGTTTTAATCTGAGTAACCATAGTGACTACTTGAGGGCTGCAACAGCGTTTGTCGAAATTTCTGAAACATCTCCTACTGCACTGATCACATTGAGCAGTCCCAGCTCGCGGTAAAAGGCGATGATTGGCTCCGTCTGTTCTGCATAAACCGAAAGGCGGTGAGCAATAACTTCTTCTTTGTCATCTTCCCGCTGGTAGAGCTCTCCTCCGCAATTATCACAAACTCCTTCAACCTTTGATTTGTCGAAAATTACATGAGAAGTTGCGCCACAATTTCGACAGACCCGACGACCTGATAGTCGTTTGATGATCTCTTCATTAGGGATGGAGAGTTCAAGAACGGCGTCAAGCGGTGTTGAATTTTTGAGTAAAACTTCTGCCAAGAATACTGCCTGACCAACATTTCGCGGATATCCATCGAGCAAAAATCCGGGTGCAGTGTCAACGTGTGTAAGCCGATCTCTCACCATGTCGTTAGTGACCGAGTCTGGAACTAAGTTTCCGGAGTCCAAATAAGACTTAGCCAATTTTCCAAGTTCGGTTTCGCCTTTAATATTGGCGCGAAAGATATCGCCAGTTGAGATATGGGGAATGCCAAAGTGGGCCGCCAGAAAGACAGCTTGTGTACCTTTTCCGGCGCCTGGAGGACCTACCAGGATCAAACGCATTAGCGCAAAAATCCCTCATATGAACGTTGCTGCAATTGCGACTCGATCTGTTTAGCAGTATCTAAACCAACACCAACCACGATCAAGATTGCAGTTCCACCGAATGGAAAGTTCTGAGATGCCTGGAAGAGAATCAGCGCGATAATCGGAATAATCGCCACGAAGGCCAAATAGAG
Organism: uncultured Actinomycetes bacterium; assembly: GCA_903928395.1. Classification (GTDB taxonomy): domain Bacteria; phylum Actinomycetota; class Actinomycetes; order Nanopelagicales; family Nanopelagicaceae; genus PALSA-747. The sequence continues at coordinate 5,045 of CAIYQS010000264.1, forward strand.
CGACCCTGGTGCTGTAATTCGCGAAAGCACATACTGCAAATATTCAGACGTTGGTTTTCCGGCACGAATACCAGGAATAAACCCACCGTATTGCTTCATATTGTCTGCAACTTCGTCTGGATTGAAGGTAATTGCGACATAAAAGTAGGTAAAGAAAATAATCAATACCGCATAGGAAATAATGTAAACCGGGTGATCACCTTTAACGAGATTTGTTTGCACCCAAATTGACCATTTTGCGGTCGAACCCGAGAAGTTAACTATCAACGACGGTATATACAAAAGTGATGATGCAAAGATAACGGGAATAACACCAGCTTGGTTGACTTTGATCGGAATGTACGTAGAAGTTCCGCCGTAGGATTGGCGACCAATCTGACGCTTTGCGTATTGCACTGGGATACGGCGTTGAGCCTGCTCCACGAAGACAACGGCAGCAACAACAAGCACACCTACAGCCATCACGAAGATGAAGGCGAACCAACCCTTCTGCTGCTTGATAGACCAGAGTTGAGTTGGGAATCCTGCTGCGATCGATGTGAAGATCAAGATCGACATACCGTTACCAATACCGCGATCAGTGATTAATTCGCCAAGCCACATGATTACCGAGGTGCCAGCTGTCATGACCAAAACCATGGTTACGATACGAGTCCAGGATGCATCAGGAATAATTGCCAAGGTACATCCGCTAAACAAGCGACCAGTCGAACGAGCAACTGCAATCAATCCAGTTGACTGCAAGATGGCTAGCCCAACAGTTAGGTAACGGGTGTACTGAGTGAGCTTTGCATTTCCAGATTGTCCTTCTGCCTTAAGTGTTTCAAAGCGAGGGATAACCAC
>CAIYQS010000265.1 GCA_903928395.1 uncultured Actinomycetes bacterium
CTACTCAAAAGTTGCCGAAGATGTCTCAATGGAAGGATTTGCACGCTATCGCCTCGGCATCGCACATATTCTCTGCCTAGAGTATGAAGATGCACAGAGTCAGTTAGTTTCAGCACTTGAGCAACTAACACTTGATGAAGATAAAGATTGGGAAATTATTCTCGGTGCCAATCGCGCACTAGCCAAAGCTCTAGTAGCGCTCGGCAGAGAAGAAGAAGCCAACACCCGGCTAGAACGAATCGCCACTATCGAAGAAATGATCTGCGGCGATGAAAAGGCCGCATAACTCACGTGCCACTGCAGCGGTTGCAATCGCAGCCGCTGCAGCCTTAGGCACAACACTTGCCTTAAACACCATCGCACCCAGCAGCCAACCAATCTCAACATTGGCTGCCGATATAAACACCTGGGATTGCGAATTCTCAGAACATAAACCAAAGGCCATCACACTGACTTGTGCCGATGGCGGTCTCTATGTTGATGACATAACTTGGACTACGTGGAGCAAAAAAGGTGCCACAGGAACCGGCACCTTCTATGAAAACCTATGTGAACCAAGCTGTGCTGAAGGCGAGCAGGTAAGTGCTCCAGTAAAGATCACTCTTTCAGACCTGAGCCCACGCAAAGGAAAGTTTTACCTTAGAACCCTAGACATAAGCACCCAAGACGGAAAAGATTTCCCATGGGGCAGAACCAAAGGCTTGCAATGGGATGTAATGAAGTTCGCTGAGATGATGGATTGGGATTAGGTACGTTATAAATGCCGCAATTTCTTATTAAAGATTTGGATACCCTTACGCCGTGATCACTACAATTCTGCATTTCGCTGACTTGCACCTGGATGCCCCTTTTGATTGGGTTACTCCGGATCAAGCTCGTAAACGTCGTGCGGGGCTTCGAGCAACGCTCATTAAGATATGTGATCTTGCGACAGACCTAAAAGTTGACGCAGTCACCTGTGGTGGGGATCTATACGAACACGAGCGCTTTACTCCTGACACACAGGCCTTCCTTCTTAAAACATTTACAGATTATTCACATCTAAAGTTTCTTATTTCACCTGGAAACCACGACTGGTATGGGCCAAAGAGTATTTACAAACATACGATTTGGCCTAAAAATGTTTTTATTTTTACCGACTCACGTTTGACTCCGTATCAACTAAATGACGGCGTGACTATTTGGGGTGGAGCGCATCATGGTGAAGCAAATGCCGGCAATTTCTTGGAAGGCTTCTACGCCGATGGAATTGGCGCTCAAATTGGCTTGTTCCACGGATCAGCCAGTTTAGGAATCGAAAGTGAAAGCAAGAAAGAACGCCATGCGCCCTTTAAAGAGCAAGAGATCGCACAGTCAGGACTCGACCACGCGCTTCTTGGGCACTTCCACAATGCGACCAAGAAACCGACTTACACCTACCCCGGAAATCCGGATCCACTCACTTTCGGGGAGTCACCGGGTCGTGGTGCTGTGCTGGTGACGGTAGATGGAAAATTCGTTAAGGATCGCCAGTGGCACGATGTTTCACAAACCAAGGTCACGCAAGTCGAGATCATTTTGAATGGGGAGGCAAGCTCCACTGAAATCGTTGATCGAATGAAGCGAGAACTCAGAGATCTCAGCGGTTACGTGCGAGTTGTTATTTCCGGGGAGATTTCTGAGTCGGCTCGATTTAACGTTAAGGATTTAGAACAAGAGAAGTTTAGAAATCTTGAAGGCGTTGTTTTTAAAGTGGGAAATATCCGGCCCATCTTGGACTATGAAGCATTGGCTCAAG
>CAIYQS010000266.1 GCA_903928395.1 uncultured Actinomycetes bacterium
CAGGTTGCGCCAAGATTGAGGTTCCAATTTTGAACCAAGATCCAAAGGGTCCAATGTTGATGGTTTCTCAGGCAAACACCAACCCAGGACTTACAAAGTCATGGAGCCCAGGTGAGCCTGATGTTTACTATCCAACAGGTGTTCGTAACTATGCACGTGTCTGTACTACAGATGACAACCAAGGTGCAGCAGCCGCACAATTTGCCAAGTCAATAGGTGTAAGTAGCGTTTATGTCTTGAACGATACCCAGACGTATGGTCAAGGCGTTGCTCAGGCATTCACAACTGAGGCCAACAAGATTGGTTTGAAGGTTCTTTCAAGTGGATCTGCCGGTCAAGGCTGGGATGCAACTCAGAGCGATTACACCGCACTGTTCCAAAAGATTGCTCCATTGAATCCAGACATGGTCTACTTCGGTGGAATCTATGACAACAATGGTGGCCAACTCCTTAAGGATAAGGTTGCCGTTCTTGGAGATAACACAAAGGTTAAGTTGATGGCTCCAGATGGATTTACTGGCTATCCACAATTCAACTCAGATCCAAACGCAAATGGTGCCTACTTGTCCTTCGCAGGACTCTCAAATGAGCTCCTTGTGAAGAACTCTCCAAACGGCGCAGGAGCCCAGTTCTTGAAGTCTTACCAGAAGACCTACAAGAAGGCTCCAGTTGGTTCTTACCCAATCTACGGTGTCGCTGCTCTCCAAGTTATCTTGGCAGCAATTGCAAAGTCAGATGGAACTCGTAAGAGCATCACCGAGCAGGTATTTAGCGGCTTGGGAATCACCATCCCTGCAAAGCAGTCAGTTCTAGGCAAGGCTCTTCACATCAGCACGCTGACTGGAGATACTACGGCTAAGGACATCACCATTGAACAAGTCACTGGTGGACAAGAGCAGACACTCAAGGCTTGGACGGTTAAGTAATAGGAATTTTCCTAACCGCTTAATCAGTTCAATCTTAAGAGTCATATAGTTCAGAAAATTGGATGGAGCCTGGTAACAGGCTCCATCCAAACCTGTAAGAACCCGTATCCACTTCTAGTTGATATCACCAGAGGAGAACCACGTGGCAGGCGTTACCTACAAAACTCGCCAATTGCGCAGGCGGTATATTGAAAGATCGTTTGCGACTATTGCGGTTGCCGGTGCTATTTTCTGGCTAGCTATTAATTTTATAAAATCCCCGACGCAATTCTTTGAAGTCACTTTTACCGGACTAAGTAATGGAATCCTGTACGCGCTCATCGCGCTCGGATATACCCTGGTCTACGGAATTATCGAACTCATCAACTTTGCTCATGGCGATTTATTCATGCTCGGTGGACTTTTCTCCGCGCACTTCATCACTTTATGGTTCGGCCAAAGGCTGCCATCAGCCGTAGGTTGGGGGGTGCTGGCGCTTTGTTTAATCGCGGTGATGGTTTTTTGCGCCACCATCAATGTAGGAATTGAAAGATTTGCCTACCGGCGGTTAAGGCGAGCTCCAAAACTTGCTCCCTTGATTACTGCAGTTGGCATGTCATTCATTCTTCAATTTGTCGGACTTCGCTGGAATGGATCGGGTCAGAAGACCTGGCCGAGTCTCTTACCTAATGGCCACTTTTCCATTTTTGGCGTCAAACTTCCGTACACCACAATCATTTCTTTTGCGGTGACGATTCCAGTCTTGCTTGCGCTTACTTATATTGTGACGCAAACTAAACAAGGCAAGGCAATGCGTGCAACGGCTCAAGATCAGGACGCATCGCGCCTGATGGGAATTAACGTTGATCGAACAATCTCCTTTACCTTCGGTCTTGGCGGAGCGTTAGCTGGCGCGGCTGGGTTGCTCTTTGAACAGACTCGTGGGCTAACGTCATACAATCTTGGTTTCCAACTAGGTCTCATTGCATTCACCGCGGCAGTCATGGGAGGAATTGGAAATCTTCAGGGCGCCGTCCTCGGGGCAATCATCATTGGATTAATTCAAGGTTTAAATGATGGTTTACCAATCGGGCTTGGACAACAGTGGTCCAACACTGTGGTCTTTTCGATCTTGATTCTTTTAATGGTATTTAAACCGACCGGTCTACTTGGCAAGCCAACGTTGGAGAAGGTGTAAAAATGACCATTATTTCTCGCCTATCTCGCAAGCAGTCCACACCAAAGAAGCGCAAAGCTCCTGCCTCTCAAAGAACGTGGTCGATAGGTTTCTTGACAATGGCCGTTGTTATTTACATCTTTTATACCTATATCGTCCCTCATACCCCGGATGGTTTCCAAAGCCAAATTCAGACCTGGTTCCCACCATCAGCTCTCAACGAGGCACTGGTTTGGGTAATTGCAGCGCTCGGGCTCAACATCGTCGTTGGTTACGCGGGGCTCTTAGATTTAGGCTTCGTCGCCTTCTGGGCGATCGGTGGCTATACCGCCGGTTGGTTCATGTCAGGATTTTTCAATCAATGGAATATTCACTTTGGCTCCGAGAGCGCAAAGGTAATCCCAGGGATTCATTTATCTTTTTGGATTGTCCTTTTATTAGGTGCACTTATTTGCGCGTTCTTTGGAATTCTAATTGGAGCACCAACTCTCCGTTTGAAGAGCGACTATCTCGCAATTGTTACCCTTGGTTTTGGCGAAATAATTCCGCAGATCTTTGTTAACGGTGAGAATATTCGCGGCTTCAATCTATCCAACGGCACCAAAGGTATTTCTCCGGTAGATAGCATCGGGATTTTTGGAAAACGCCTTGGGCCTTTTGATCTTAACTACAAATATATGATCTTCGTCTTCATGGCAGCGTTTATGGTCTTTATTTCGCTTCGATTACGCAGTGGTCGGCTCGGCCGGGCATGGCTAGCGATTCGCGAAGATGAGCTTGCGGCTAGCATGATGGGCATTCCATTAATGAAGACCAAGTTATCGGCTTATGCAGTCGGTGCTATTTCCGGGGGATTAGCTGGTGTCGCTTACGCGACGCACGTTAACGGAATTTTTGCTGAACGGTTCCAGTTCTCAATTTCAATCATCTTGCTTGCGATGGTAGTTCTAGGAGGAATGGGCAACGTCTGGGGAGTTATGGTTGGTGCCCTTTTGATTGCTTGGGTTAATTCCACTGGACTTCCTGCACTCGGTAATGAAATTAACAGCACTTTCCACACCAACATTAATTTCCCTTCGTACACCTTCTTGATTTTTGGTGCGCTCTTAATCCTCATGATGCTTTTCCGTCGCGAGGGCATTTTGCCTGAGTCACGATTGAAGATGATTCTTCATGAGACAGATGAGAGTGATGATAATGAGGAACCTCACGATTTTATTAGCGAAGAGGAGGCCTTGTAATGGCACTTGATTCAGCCCCAGTGCTTGAAGCAAAAAATATTTCTGTTGAGTTCGGTGGTCTTAAGGCCGTTGATGATGTCTCATTCGACATTCCAGATCGAAGCGTTGTCAGTTTGATCGGTCCGAATGGCGCCGGTAAAACTACATTTTTCAATGTGCTTACGGGGCTATACAAACCAACCTCTGGCTTTGTCATCTACAACAACGAAGACATAACGGGAGTGGTTCCGCACAAGATCGCGGAAAAAGGCATAGCTCGTACCTTCCAAAACATTCGCCTCTTTGGCTTAATGACCGCAGAGGAAAATGTAATGGTTGCCATGCATTCACATTTAAAGGCAGGGATTATCGGAACAATCGTTGGAACACCGCTTCAACGTCGTGAAGAGAAAGAAGCTCGTGTAGAAGCGCGTGCACTTCTTGATTTCGTAGGGATTGGCAAAACGGCCGGAGAATTCGCACGAAATCTCTCTTACGGTGACCAGCGTCGCCTCGAGGTTGCGCGTGCTCTTGCACTCCGGCCTAAGATCCTACTTCTGGACGAGCCAACAGCGGGGATGAACCCACAAGAATCTGCGGTATTCGTGGACTTTGTATACAAGGTTCGAGATGAAAAGAATTTGGCGATCTTGCTTATTGAACATGATATGTCCGTGGTGATGAAGGTATCGGAACGGATCACGGTTCTGGATCGTGGATTAAAGATTGCCGAAGGTTCGCCTGCGGATATTAAATCCAACCCTCGCGTGATCGAGGCCTATCTCGGTAAGTCTGCGGAGGTTAACCACTAATGCTTAAAGTAGAAAATGTGCAAGTCTCATACGGCAATATCAAGGCAATTAAAGGGATATCACTTGAAGTAAATAAGGGTGAAATTGTTACCTTGATCGGTTCGAACGGGGCAGGTAAGTCAACAACTCTTCGTGCAATCTCTGGTCTGCTCAAACTCAAAAGTGGATCGATCACTTTTGAAGGTCAGCGGATAGATGGCAAGGAGGGGCATGAAATCGTTGCGAAAGGCATTTGCCAGTCTCCTGAAGGACGACGCATTTTTCCTCGCATGAGCGTTTCCGAGAATTTAGATCTTGGGGCATTCCTCCGCAATGACAAAGACGGCATTGCTGCCGATCGAGAACGCGTGCTGGAACTCTTTCCACGACTTGCCGAGCGGATAACTCAGAAGGCCGGAACGATGAGTGGTGGTGAACAGCAGATGTTGGCTGTTGGTCGCGCGCTCATGGGTAACCCGACTTTGCTTCTACTTGATGAACCTTCAATGGGTTTAGCGCCGGTACTGGTTGACATGATTTTTGAAACAATAACTAAGATCAACGAACAGGGAACTACGATTTTGCTCGTAGAACAAAATGCTCTCGCAGCGCTTAGTGTTGCAAATCGTGCCTATGTGCTCGAATCCGGGAACATCAAACTCAGCGGAAACGCTAAAGACTTGCTAAATGACCCTGCGGTCACAAAGGCTTATCTCGGCGGCTAACTCACCTATTGCAGAATCTAGTCATTCAAAATGAGGCTGGTGATCCGGGAAGTACATGTCCGCTCGCCGGCCTCATTTGTAATCACGATTTCATAGCAGACCATGGTTCTTCCTCGTGATACTGGTGTCGCGACTCCGGTAATTTTTCCGCTTCGAGCAGGCTTGTGGTGAGTCGCGTTGATATCCACGCCGACTGTTCGTTTGGATCCTCCTGCATGGCACCATGCTCCAAGCGAGCCAAGGAGTTCTGCTAACACCACATTCGCCCCACCATGGAGTATCCCAAAGGCTTGGGTATTGGTTTCGACCGGCATAGTTCCAACGATCCGCTCCGGCGAAGCTTCAATGATTTCGATTCCCATTTTGTAGTCAAGTGGACCAATCCCACGTTCCTGAATCATTTTTAAATAATCAGTCATGTCGGAATCTTAACGCCACTTCGGCAATTCCACTCTAGACTCGGACTAATGAAACGCTTGTTGCTCATCGATGGCCATTCGATGGCCTATCGCGCCTTTTATGCCCTACCGGTGGAAAACTTTCGCAGCAGCCAAGGCCAGCCGACTAACGCCATTTACGGTTTCGGTTCTATGTTGGTCAACCTTATTTCTCAAGAAGCTCCAACGCATATTGCCGTCGCTTTTGATGTCTCGCGCAAAACCTTCCGAACCGCGATGTTTCCAGAGTACAAAGCTACCCGAACTGCAACCCCAGATGAATTCCGCTCTCAGATGTCGTACCTCGGCGAATTGGTCACTGCGCTGGGGATCAATCAATTTGCGATTGAAGGCTTCGAAGCTGATGATATTTTAGCCACGCTCTCCACTCGAGCAGCAGCAGATGGCTTTGAAGTATTAATTTGTAGCGGTGATCGTGACTCCTTTCAACTCGTCAGTCATGACATAACAGTTCTCTACCCAAAAAAAGGAGTTACTGAACTTGCTCGAATGACCCCCGCGGCAGTTTTCGATAAATATGGATTGACTCCGCTTCAGTATCCAGATTTTGCTGCGCTGCGAGGTGATCCCAGTGACAATCTTCCATCAGTACCTGGTGTGGGAGAAAAAACTGCCACCAAGTGGATCCAAGAATTTGGATCCTTAAATCAACTTACGCAAGCCATAGATTCGATCCCGGGCAAGGCAGGCGAGGCGTTGCGCACAAATTTTGCTTCAGTTCTCTTGAATCGTGAACTCACCTCGCTGCGTCACGACCTTGCAATTGATGTTTCGATTGATGATTTGGCGTGGAACGGTCCAGATATTTCGCAGGTAGATAGGCTCCTAGATACGCTCGAAATTAAAGCGCTAAAAGATCGAATTCATGCCTTGGGTGGCACCGCTTCCGTAACTCCACCGATTTTGGTTGGTGCGGAAATCCCTTCGATATCTAAAGCAGACCTTAATAAGAAGTTGAAGGGTATGAGGGAACCCATCGCCTTGTATTCACCTGGTTCGCTATCGGAAGGGAATTTCGCGATAGCGTTTTCAGTAACTGAAATCTATCGAGTCGATGAACCGGCAGGGGAATGGATCAAAGACCCAACTTTGCCCAAATGGGTACATGGTGCAAAACGAATGCTCCGAACCGAGGAGATTGCAGGCATAGTTTTTGATACCGAATTAGCTGCCTATCTCATCAACCCAGGTGGCAGAAATCTTGAACTCTCTGATTTGGCGGAGCGCTTTCTTGGAACATCGGTCGAAGAGGTAACAACTGATTTATTCGCGGCTTTTAACCCGCGGTTAGCACAAGTGATCTACGAACTTGTACCGGTATTACGCGAAGAATTATCTGAACGTCAACTCAGCGATCTGCTCACCGATCTCGAAATGCCCACGATGTTTGAACTCGCTCATATGGAGCGCGTTGGTATAGCGGTGGATGCTCCCAAACTCACAACCCTCCGCAAATTTTTCAACGAGGAGGTGGCTCGCGAGACGGTAGCTGCACATAAAGTTGCGGGACACGAATTCAACATTGGTTCCCCGAAGCAGTTGCAAGTGGTGCTGTTTGATGAGTTGAAGTTACCAAAGACCAAGAAAATCAAGACCGGATATACAACTGATGCCGAAAGCCTTGAAGCTCTTGCAGTTAAAACGAACCATCCAATATTGGCGCACTTACTTCGGATTCGGGAGACAAGCAAGTTGCTTACCACGGTTGATGGATTACTCACAGCTTTAGATGCGGACGGTCGAATCCACACCACCTTCCAGCAAACAGTGGCTGCGACCGGACGGTTGTCTTCGAAAGATCCAAATTTGCAGACTATTCCGGTGCGCACCGAGGAAGGAAGACGGATCCGTGACTGTTTTATCGCTGGCAAGCCATTCATAAACTTAATGACCGCCGACTACAGTCAGATAGAAATGCGAATCATGGCTCACCTCTCAAAAGATGCGGGTCTCATTGCCGCCTTTAAAAGCGGAGAAGATTTGCACAACACTGTTGGATCGCAGGTCTTTGGAGTATCTGTGGATCAAGTGAATCCTGAAATGCGCCGCCAAATAAAGGCGATGTCATACGGATTGGCTTACGGATTATCTTCTTATGGGCTCGCCCAACAACTTAATTTGTCTCCCGGCGAAGCCCAGGAACTCATGCATCAATATTTCAAGCGATTCGGGGGAATTCAGGATTACCTCAAGATAGTTGTCGAGGAGGCGAGAGCAAAGGGGTATACCGAAACTATTCTTGGACGCCGCCGTTATCTGCCAGATCTATCGAGTGATAATCGACAACGCAGGGAAGTCGCAGAGCGAATGGCTCTCAATGCACCTATTCAAGGTTCCGCGGCGGATATCATTAAAGTAGCTATGCTCAATGTTGCGCGGAAGTTACGCGAGGAAAAGTTGGATTCCAGATTATTACTTCAAGTTCACGACGAGTTGATTTTTGAAATCGCGATCGACGAAGAGAAAGATCTTGAAGAGCTCGTCAAGAAAGAGATGGAGACCGCCGTTTCATTGTCTCTACCGCTGTCGGTAAATATTGGAACCGGAAAGAGTTGGGATTTAGCTGCGCATTAAGCCGCAGCGGTTCCAGATCGATCAAACGGTTTCATCCAGCGTTGTCCGACTTGAATTAAAATAAAACCAATTCCGAACATCGTGCTTGTGACCGCAAAACAAAAATGCGGGGAAAAATGCTGCGAGAAAAATCCTCCAGTTGATTGACCAAGCGCTGCAAAGGAGCCCTCAATAGTCCAAATCCAGCCTATCGCGGCTGCCGCGCTTCCCTGTGGTCTGATGACTTCTAGTTGCTCGAGATAGAAAACTTGTTCTGCTCCTCCGATAAAACCAAAGAGCGAGAGAACCAATAAAAGCGACCAACCCGGATTTGCGAAGGCAAGGGGAACTGTTGCAAGGAACCAGAAAAAATAAATAAATCGGAAACCCCGAACCGGAGCGATGTGGCGACCTAATGCGCCCGCAACTAAACTTCCAGCGATAGAAAATGAAGCGGTCGTGCTAAAAGCTAATCCGGCAAATCTTGGATCGTGATGAAGTGAACTTATGGCCGGGATTGCAATTTGGTAATTTCCGGTCCCATAACCAATGAGGACCCCTTCCGCGATCAAAAGCCGGAACCCAGGCGTGCGAAAGAGAGTTTGCCCGCCTTTCCTAGGCTTCTCGGCGCGCCACTTCTTCGTGAATTCCAAAGATGAGAGCGCAATCCCACCTGAAAAAATAAGCACGGCAGTGGTAATTAGAGCGCTACTAGGGTGCCCTGAGAGCGACAAAGTTGTTGCGAGTGCCGGTCCTAGTACGACTCCTAAATTCATTGAGGCGGTATCGACAGCGATGGCGGCCCGATATTGATCTTTTGGAACCGCGGTTCGCCACATTGGTCTAACCGAAAGGTTTATAGGGGGTGCGGTCACGCCTAAAAGCGCGGCGAAAATGATCAATAATTTGGCTCCATGGCAGAGGTCCAGCGACGCGAGTGCCAGGGCATAACCAGGGACGAAGATTCGCAAGGGGATTATTAAGCCCATTCGATCTATGACTGCGACACGCATCCTCATCGTCAGCGCGCCGACAATTCCATTTGCACCAGCCGCCACCCCTGCTAATGCAATAGAGTGAGTGTCGTCGTGAACTTTGAAATAGATATCTAAACCGATCATGCCATAAGCCAGTCGGGCCGGAAATGCTGCAAGCATCATGGCGAGTGCTCGAGGGTTTCGCAAAATCTGCCAATATGCCCGCACCGGAGTACTCTACCCCCAAGATTGTCAACAATCTTCAACCCAGTTTGACCCTATGTCCGCTCGTGCGTACCCTTAGCCTCTCGCACGCCGTGCGATAAATACCGTCCTTCTACTTTCTATTCCTACGGAGCAAATTGAGCAGCATTCACGCAGTAAATGACATTGGCAGTGCAGAAGATTTTCTAGCCGCAATTGAAGGCACAATCAAGAATTTCAA
>CAIYQS010000267.1 GCA_903928395.1 uncultured Actinomycetes bacterium
ATCTCATCCCAGGGTCGTTCAGACGGCGGGGGTCTCGAGTAAGTCCTGGTTCCCAGCACCCCAATTCCCTGTAAACTCCGCTCACCACTTGGAGACGTCGCATAGCCCGGTCGAGTGCGCCTCACTGCTAACGAGGTAAGGTGTTAAAGCCTTCAGGAGTTCAAATCTCCTCGTCTCCGCCAATGTAAGCGTAAATCCCTCGTCTTTTAATTAAGTCGGGGGGTTTTGCTTTTAACTAATTAAAACTTTGCCCACTTTTTGCCCACTTATATTAATTCAAGTACTGATTAGCATTGGCTTGTGCCAAAGCGCTACACACCAGAAGAAGCAATTCAGTTAGTCATGGAGAGAGGCTTCTCCCCTATAGGTCCTTACCCTGGTGCAAAAGTTCGGTGGAAAGCCAAACATTCAATTTGTGGCGGAATTGTTTACATAACTCTCAACACGGTCCGAAACCCAAGAACGAAGCCTGGCAGTTGTGCAAACTGTTCATCTAATGCGCCAACCTCTGAAGCAGACGCAATAAAGATAATGAAGAAAGCGGGGCTTAAGCCATTAGTTAAGTTCCCAGGTTATGACGAGCCCTGGAAGTCACTTCATAAAAAATGTGGGAGCACGGTACGTCCCAGACTTCATAGCATTAAAGCTGGTGGAAACGGATGTAGGAAGTGTGGATTTATACAGTCGGCTATTAAGCGAACCACTGAGAATGATGTAGCAATTGCCGAACTACGCTCTGCAGGGTTTGAACCGTTAGAACAATTTGCAGGAGTGAGGATTGGCTGGAAATCTAGATGTCTGACATGCAAGAAAGTTTCATCACCACAACTCGGAAGTATTAGAGCTGGTCGTGGATGTCAGTATTGTGCCAACAACGTTCGCTTAGTACATGAAGAGGCATTTGTTCGCATGAAGAAATTTGGGGTTACTCCCCTAGTTCCTTATAAGAGTGCTGTAACTCCTTGGAAATCCAGATGTATGACTTGCGGAAAGGTTGTTTCACCAAAGTTAAACTCGGTCCAATCGGGTCAAGGTGCTTGTAAATACTGTTCAAAGGTTTATGTAGACCCCAAAGAAGCTGTAAAGATGATGATTAAAAACGGCATAGAGCCGAAAGAACCGTATACAAACTCAATAACACCTTGGAAATGTAAGTGCCTTGTATGTGGTCGCATTGTTTATCCACAGTATTCATCAGTAAGACAAGGGCGTGGTGGATGCAGATACTGTGCACCAACTTACGTCTCCCCAATAGAGGCTGTTTTGAAAGGACCTTGGAACTTACTTTGTTAAGAGAATTAATCTAGAAAGATAACATGACTGTCCATCCCTCTTAGAATAGTCAAGGAAGAAACTTTTCAGCTGAAAAATTACGATAGAACGATTTTATCTTGGTTTAATTGTGTTCTCTTCGAAATCACAAATTCAAGTCAATGGCCCAATATTCGTCTTTTTTTGGTTAGGGCAAAGCATTTTTGCAGAATTTCTAGTTGGGCTTCATTTTGATTTTGAAATTGGTGAACTAAATCTATTTACAATAAATCGTTGAATTGGTTTCTCAATGAAATTGAAACTCACTAAACTGAATAAAACTAGCAAGGCAAAGAAGGTAGCACCCATAATAACTTGATCATCCGAAGACAATATTTTTGCAATTCTGATGCACTCGAAATGCCAAATGTATATAGAGTAAGAGAGTAGGCCTACCTGAGGAAGGGGCCGCACTCTGAGCATTCTTTTGAGTAGATTACCGTTTCTCTCCGAATCGATTAATAGTGATGCGCCGATCAATAGCACGCCAAAAGTCCATATATTAGTTGAAGAAAAAAACTCTAATATACATAGGATTAGACCAAGCACTAAAGAGGAGGCCGCAAATCTTTTCTTTGAGCTCATTGTGTTTCTCGTTTCAAATATTGCAAGTGCGCAGCCGGCGAGCAAAATACTTGGTCGAACCAGAACATGTTGAAAAATAGAATTAATTCCGGGGTCACTTATAACCAATACTTGACCCAATAGAAGAAAGGAAAAAAACACTCCAAAGCTAATATATTGGAGAGATCTTAATCGAGAAGAACGAGCAAAAAATACCAGAGCTACAGGCCACAATAAGTAGAACTGCTCTTCTGCCGAAAGTGACCAGTAATGGTCCCAAGGACCTGCCTTCAATTCATAGAAGTTTCTGTAGTAGAAGATCGAAGACAGAAGTGCTTCCCCAGGAATCGGTTTCTGTTGAAGAGTCAAAACAACAACGGAGTACATTAAATATATCATCGCTATAGGTACCAGTCGAGCGAAACGACGAATATAGAAAACTCTCAGACGACCACGTTGGGAAGTTTTCTCCATTAGTATTTTGGTAATTAGGTACCCAGATAGCAAGAAAAATAAATCTACGCCCCACCCTCCCTGCGCAAGCAAGCCTACATGATTCAGAACAACTCCTGTGATAGCAATCGCCCTGAGACCATCCAACTCACCTCTATATTCGATTGACGAACCACGAACACCCGATTGATCAACCAATCTGATTAAAGACTTAAAGCGCATAGTTGAACTTTACACGAATAGCGTCGTGGTCGGTGGGAGAATACACGTAAATTTCTGAGGGCAATTCCCGATATTGGTTGTGGATCAAGATCAATTGAATCCATATGTGGTCTATGAAGGATATGTAGTTCGAGTCCCTCACAACCCACTTATGCGTTTAATTGGCGGAATATTCGCCGATAGTCGGCGGTATATCCAATTAATTATAAAAGGGTATACAGCCCGAATTGGGTTTCAACCCGACTATCAGTTCGCATCTTGACCAATTTCTACAGATTGGGAGATGACAGATTAGTTAATGAATGTTTGGATCAAGTTATCAAATCTCGACCATAAGTGCACTTCCTCCCCCAACAGAGGCTGCTCGTATTATGAGAAAAGCTGGTTATATTCCTTTAGAACCCTACGTAAATAGTAAATCACACTGGAAATCTACCCACAAAGAATGTGGGAGAACTGTAAGTCCTGCATTTGCGAATATTGCCAGTGGAACAGGTGGGTGTAAATGGTGCGGTGTATCGGGATTGGATTATTCAGCTCCCTCATATCTCTATATCGTTTCTCATCAAGAATTTGGTTCATTAAAGGTCGGTATATCAAACGACGCGACAGACAAAAAAATTGAAATAGCTTCGACGGACCTGCGCGATATTTACTAGACACTTTGGGTTAGGCAACGCTAATGGTTGCTTGGCTAGTAGTGCAAGTAGTTAAGCGATGAAACTCTTCAAGTGGTGTTCTTCCACCTAAGCCCATTGAGGTCGGATTGAGTTATAGAAGCTCTCACAATAGTAAGTAATTGCTCTGTTGATCTCGTCGTAGGATTTCCATGTGCGAGTGTGAAGCAGTTCGGTTTTGATCTTTCCGAAGAAACTTTCGATCATCTGATTGGCAAATGACAATCCGGCGTTACCCATGGATTGGATAAGTCCTGCCTGCCTCACTGCATTTCGATAACGCTCTGATTTAAATACAGATCCCATATCCGAATGGATGATGGTGTTCTTTGTCTTATATTGAGATGTCGCCATCGACAGAGCACGCAGCACTAACTCAGAGTTCGGAGCTCTACTCGTTGCATAGCCAACCACTATCCTTGTTGCAGAATCTTTGATGGCTGCAAGATAGATCGTGCCTGACAAATATCTCTTCTGGGTGATATCGATAAACCATTTCTCGTGCGGGCTAGTCGATTGGAAGTTTGCCTTAATGAGGTTTTCGATCTCTGGTGAGTAGTTGCCTTTGGGATATTTACGTTTCTTCGGTAAGCCAAAGAAACCAGCGAGTTTCATGACTTTTCGCACGAGATAGAGGGAGCATGAGATGGCCTTCTTCACTAAGAGTGCATGGATAGGTCGATAGCCCAAGCTGTAACCATGAAGAGCACGCAGTTTTTCAATCTCACCTCGCAGGTTCCTCTCTCGTGCTCGCTTCATCTGTGAAATCCCTTGGGCAGGTTCTATGAGATAGGAGGTTGAGCGCGCCATGGCCAATACTCGAGTGCGATATTTGCTTGCCACCATCTGCCGGCTCAGATGAGCATTGACCGGGGCTAGGCTTTTGGGGGGTTGTGTGTCCTAAAGTATTCAATGACCAGTTTTGCTGCGCGGTTTTCTCCCTTTGCATCATCTCGTTCAATGCGGAGTCTGTTCACTTCTTTCTTCATCGCTTCATTTTGCGCGCGAAGCCGTTTGATCTCCTGGGCTGGATCCATGGTGGCCCTTTCTGAGGTCAAAGTCCTAGAACTTGAGCTCTGATTGTTGAGCCAATAGTAAAGGGTGGGCTTGGCGACACCCAGTTCAAGCGAAACCTGGGCTATGGACTTACGCTCAAGAGTGACGAGGTTGATCGCCTTCTGCTTGAACTCCAAGGGGTAACGACTGGACATTTCTTCTCCTTTTTAGAGATCAGGAGTGTCTAGCGTTTTTCGCGCAGGTCCGATGGTAAGCGAGATGTTGCAGTAATTGAATCACTCTTAAAAGAATATCCGCTTGGTCTTATCTATTTTAATAAAGCTGGTGATGATAATCTTGAAGTCCTTGATGGACAGCAGAGAATTACAAGTTTTGGAAGATTTATATTGGGAAAGTTTGCGATAAAAGATGAAAATGGAATGGAGCAATACTTTGATGGGTTAGCTAAAGATAAGCAAGAGCTAATCCTGAAAGCTAAGATTCTCGTTTATGAGTGCGAAGGTATTGAGAGTGAGATAAAGCAGTGGTTTAGAACCATCAACATCGCTGGGATTCCACTTAATAATCAAGAACTATTGAATGCGGTATTTTCGGGTCCGTTTGTAACTCTTGGGAAAGAGGAGTTTAGTAATAGCTTAAACTCCAATATCCAAAAATGGGATGCCTATATTGCTGCCAAAGTAAATCGCCAAGAATTTTGGGAATGCGCACTTGAGTGGGTAAGCAAAGACAAAGCAAATATAGACGGATACATGAGTCTTCATCGGTATGATAAAAATATCAAAGAAGTTAAAACATATTTCAACAGTGTTATTGACTGGGTATCAACAGTATTTACAGATGTGAAAAAGGAAATGCGTGGTTTAGAGTGGGGCCGGCTTTACGAGCAATACAACAAGAAGCCTTACAACCCCGCGAAAGTTTCTCAAGCGGTCAAAAAGTATTATTCCGATTCCAGTGTCAATAATCATAAAGGAATTTTTGAGTATATTCTGGGAGGAGAAAAAGACACCAAATTATTGGAAATTCGTATCTTTGATGATGTGATAAAGCACAGCACTTACGAGAAGCAAACTGCCAGCGCTAAGAAGTCTGGCAAATCTAATTGTCCGAATTGTGCGATTGGACATGATGCCAATACTAAAAAAATTTGGAAGGAAGAGGAGATGGACGCTGACCATGTTGCCGCTTGGAGCAAAGGTGGTTCTACTTCTAAGGCGAATTGCCAGATGCTTTGTAGGACGCATAACCAAGCGAAGGGAAATCGTTAATGGCAAAAAATTCTAGGGATAAATTAATTAATGGGTTAGGAATTGCCTTTGTCATCTTTCTTTTGATTCTTAGTCAAAATAATTTGGGACTCTGCTTATTTATCGTGGGCGGGTATGCACTTGGGAGAAAGAACGATATTAAGAAATGGTGGAAGAGAGACGACTCCGAAAAGGAGGCGTGAAAAGAGGTAAAAAAGGGTTTGCGCTTTGGCTCCCAAAACTTCATTTTGCGCTTCATTTTTAGGTTAACAGGCTAAGAATCGTCGTTACGAGGCGTAGTGCGAGGCGTAGTTGGAGGAAATGTAGCCTTCAGGTAGGCTCAAAGTCAGTTAGAATCAAGGGTATTGGCGGAATCGGTTGTAATCCTCTCGTCTCCGCAAAAAAAGGAGGCCTCCCAAACTTGGTGGATTGGGAGGCCCCTTCGAGATTTCGTAGTTAATTAATTATTTGCCTGGCTTTACAGGTGCAACTGGCTTTGTTGGATCAGTTGGCTTTACTGGTGCAACTGGCTTTACTGGAACTGTTGGTTGAACTGGACGAA
>CAIYQS010000268.1 GCA_903928395.1 uncultured Actinomycetes bacterium
ACTTAGCAAAAGTAAATAATTAACAACTCTTGGTCGGCAACTTGCCGACCAAGAGTAAGTTTTAAGTCGATTTAGCTTGCCGACCAAGACTCAAAAATGAGTTCTGAATTTGATTTAGGTCGGCAAGCTAATTGGCCGAATTGAGCGTGTATTTGCCCGAAACGCAGTGGCAAGTGGCGCTCAAAGCAGAGCGCAACACCTATATATACAAGTAAGCAAGTTACATACACTTTCATAACCTGAGTTCGAATGGCCCGGTGCCAGCTAACGGTCACCATCAACCTCGTGAACAAAACAGCAAAGAACAAAAGTTCGATTCCGAATCGAATCACTTTTCTCGATTACCTAAAGCGCAGAGTCAAACCACCCGAGCCCATCAAGCTGCGAGCCGAGAAGTTTGTCCGTGATAACCGTTGGCTGGGTGACCTTCGACTGTCGGTGTACGGCATGCCGCTTGGCAGAGTTTGGGTACGAATTACAGATCGTGAAGGAAACATGATTTCTACCGAGACAAAGCGCATGGAGATGCTCTACCTACTCGACATATGTCAGGACCAATGGGATATAACCCAACAATTGATATCTCGTCTATTCCAGCTAGAAGAAGCCCAATTCAGCACAGCCCGCGTGCTTTATCGCGACGGGATGCCTCTGGATGGGGCCATAGAAGCAGCTCGAAGGTTGTAGCCAGAAGACCCTTGTATTCCAAATGAGAGCGCGGAATGTAAGAGCTACCAACCCATACGCGATCAAGTAGGTCGCCTACGAAAGGAAATCAAAATGCTAAGAACCATCATCGAACACAAGGAAAACGACCAAACCTGGGAACCTGCTTATCCTCTTTGGTTTGGGGAACCGACAGATCCTGTGTTCTGTTATGACGTCGAAGCAAGTCTCTCGCGGGATCTGATTGATTCCGGAATAACTGTCGTCACTGACCGACTCCCTGAATACAGAGAGGAGGAACTAAATGTCGACGGCACAGCTGACTGGTACTACGCAGACTTCCAACAACTTCTCGATAGCCCTTTGGTGTTAAAGGGACGCCGAGTGTTAGAAGGAATGCTGATGGTAGTAAAGCAGCTGTCAGAGCAGAACGGATGTCCCCCTGATCACATACGTGTGATGTTCTACAGGCCCTTACTGCTCGATATACGTTAGAAGAATCCCCCGTCAGTTGGTCTGGCGGGGGTTTTTCTATTTGGTCCGTATGTCATTCACGGTCAACCCGATCACTATTCATCATGAACTAATGAAAGGAGTTCATGTCACATCCAAAACATCATGCTTGGTTGTTTTCAGTAAGTGCCTTCGAGTGCGTCGTGGCTCTCCGTCAGTTAAGAATCCGATCTGTTCCACCCATGCTCGAATGGATTCCAGACGAGTGGCTAGATGCTGCCATCGAAATCGGAATGGATTCTCGAGACGAGCAAGGGTGGTTTAGATACTCGCCGGAGCAAATCGCTTGGGAAGTTTGGGAAAGAATGAAGCCAGTTGATACATACCTGCCAGGAGAGGAATAAGAGCAAAAACTTTCATATCAAGATCATCGCGACGACTTCTACTACTCGCACTTGTCGCACTATTCGTGATGACAGGATGCGCATCAAAATCAGCACCAAAACCATCAAAATCACCTCAAGTTACTATCGATTCATCATCGGTAACACAAGACCTTCCTCTAATGGAATCCACCCCCACTTTGGGCCTTTCGACGTCTCCGATTCTGAAAACCCCTCAGAAACGAGTGGTTTCTCCTCAAAATCAGCCCAAAACAACCCCTAAATCAACCACTACGCCTTCTCAAAAGGCGGTTCTCTTTGGCGTGCCCATTCCCTGGGAGAGCACCCCACCAGAGAAGCTCGCTACCCCCTGGACCTCCATCCCACCTGCGGCGACTACACAGACAATCGCCGTCGTTCAGCTAGATTCACAATCGATTCTTGTCGCCGCGGAACGTGGGCTCACTCGAACCGCCTTTATGGTTAAAGGCGTAGTTGGTTTTCGAATCCAAAAACACAAAGAAACTGAGTTTGCTGACTTGGTCTGGGTGACATGTCCCAATGGTGCTGAAGAGGTTGTCGGATTCTTTGCTGCTCAAAGGACTTGGAATGCCACACTACATCCGAGCACTTACACACTCTTCCCGCTCGGGACGGTCGAATCAGGCTGTGCCCCAATCTCGAACACTGACTAGAAACAAGAAGAGCCCGCCGTGGTGATTCTTTCGGGGCGGGTCTCTTCTTGCTGTTCTATTTGTCTAGCAACACTCCAGTACGGAGATCATTAGTGAAGCCACCTGGACGGATCTTGTACTCCATGGCAACTTTGAGAAAATCATCGAGATTGTCACGAAGGTTGCTACTAATGCTGACTTTGATTCGATCGCAGATCATGGTGGCTCCGATTTCGGCCGCGCTTTCACTAACTTCGAATGTCTCTACGAATAAATCGCGCAACGCATGAACAATACGGATGTCGCCTCGACTCTGCGCCCAACCAATTACATGAGCCATGTTGAGGGCATGAACGACTTCATTTCCGTTTGCCTTAACTCTCGCGTTCCTCATAAGACCATCCAGAACTATCGCGCCACTATATGTGACGGCAAACAGAATTCCACCTGGCGTCTCATCGAGCTGAATGGGTGAGAAAACATGCGCAAGGTGCTTGCCTTCACGGACCTTAAGGTTTAATTCAGTCATTTTCTAAGACTCCTTCACAGTTGCTGAAAGTTATGAGATACAAATTCGACAGTTTGCCGAATTCTTGGAGAATGAGGACTGTCTTCTCGAGTGCCTCAACTTCATATAAATTTTCTACATCTTTTTTCCGACTAATCGCGATCCACGTATCCGAAGACTCGATGAGTTGAGAAAGTTCTAATCGCGAGACCGCAACTTCTCGATCTCCATTTCCAACTGTTAATACTCGCGTTGTGAACCACGTATGAAGCTCCTCCGGTAAGGCACCGATTGCTAATGCGAATATCGAGTTGTCCTCGATTGCTTCGACCGAAAAGCAGACCTCTCTTAACATGTTTTCTCCTAATAAAAGCGGGTGGGACCCGGAGGCCCATTCGGGCCTCCTTAAAAACAGTCCTCCCCAACTTTTATTTGTCACGGGGCTCGCCTTTTAGGCGTTCCAGGGCACCTTCGACGCGACCAACATACATTTCTAAAGTCGTGCTGACGCTTCCGTGACCAGCAGCTATCGAGACATCGGCTGGGTTCCGGCGAAGATCGTTGATCATGTAACTACAAAAAACGTGGCGTAAGGAATGGAAACTCCAAATGAACTTTCCTGTGCTGGAATCCCGCTCCCATCCAGCCAGATCTTGAGCTGGTCGTCGGACTCGAGTGCTGAAGTTCGCCGCACCTATCCAGCCGCCTTGAGAGTTAGTAAAAAGTAGACGGCGATAGGTGCCATCCTGAAGCGTAGGAATCTTGTGAGTTGATTTCACTTCTTTCACTCGACGTTGGAGTTGCTCTGCCAACTTGTATCCCGCTGGTGTTACTTCAGGGAAAACGGTGCGTCGCTGAACATCCCATTTTGGAAGCTCGCGACTTAGATTCCCCGCGTCATCGAGAAGCTGGTATTCGACTTTGATGATTCTATTTTTAACATCAACATGTGAAAGGTCCAGGTCAAGAATTTCACCGAGTCTTAGTCCCGAATATGCGGCCAAGTTGACCATAAGCTCCATCCACCAAATTCCGGTTAATTTCGCCATTGCTTTTCCGAGTGATTTAACATCTTCCTTGGATGGGATTGCTTTGGGATCTACTGCCAGATTGGATTCACCAGCTACTTTTGCGATTCGAGTC
>CAIYQS010000269.1 GCA_903928395.1 uncultured Actinomycetes bacterium
CGATGAGGATCAAGATCAACACGTTCATGACTCATGGAGTGCGCTCCCCCGCGAGTCACTGGGCTGATGCCAAGGAAGTTGATTTACTCCGCTATCGAAAAACGCTTTTGGATGCTGGCGTAGCAAACTTGATTTAGCCTCCGAAGCAAATACACAGTCTTACTTTTTTTGCGAATACTCAATCAATTGGTTCAGAGTTAATTTTTCGCCAGAAACCGCCACTTGCTTACTTTCAATTTTCGCGGCCAACGCTAGAAATACCGCAGCGGTCGTCATTGCATCTCCAAGAGCATGATGTGGCGTAAAGACTGGCAAATTAAGGGATCGCGCCAAATGTTCTAAGGATGGTTCATGGCCGTTTTCACTTTCGGCATAACCCGCGTACCTAGCCAGCCCTGCGGTATCAATTGCTTTTTTCGGGAATGGGCTTCCGCTCGATTTAAAGTGATCAAATAGGAAAGCTTTCTCCACCCATCCTGCGTGAGCGATTAAGTGCTTGGACTTCATGAAGCTCACTAGTTTTGGCACTACAACGTTTGCCGGGTGTGCATTTTGTAAGTCGATGCCACGCAATCCATGAATTTGCATCGAGGCTACGGATGGATCTTTAGTAGGAGAAATCTCCTCATAAAAGTTTCCCTCTTTTTTAAAGCGGCCATCAGTGATCGTGACGGCGCCAATCGAGATCACTTCATCTTTTTTTAAATCAAGTCCGGTCGTTTCGACGTCTACCGAGCAATATTCGTAATTTCGCCAATGGTCATCTAGCTTGCCAGACAGCAGTCTCATCGCAACCGCTTCATCCAATTGCTTTCTATCGTGGATTGAACACCAGAGATTGCACGGAATGATTCGCGCAAATGGCTGCGGGTAAGTGAATCCAGGGAATCTGGCGAGATCCAGGTGGACGGGTGGCGGCCTTCTCGAATCGAGGCAATCTCCTCATCAAACACCAATTGATGAATGTCCCTAAAAGCAGCAGCCAGAACTTCCGATTCTTCGCCAAATAACAAGCCCGCTTCACTCGCACGATTGAGTCGCTCGATGGTTCCACCTCGGACATCCCCAAGTGCAATCGCTAGCCACCTCGCCAATGAGGAGATGGGAGTGAGGCCACCATCTTTTAGGTTTAACCCGCCTTTATTTTGACCTGATTGATCAACAATGAACTCCTTAACAAAACCAATCGGCGGCTTCTTTGCCAGCGCGAATCGCAAAGCATCAGCTAAATAATCGCGACTTCTTGTCGTTTCTCTGATGTTCTCCATGATCGTTCTACCCAAGGTCAATTGGGTCAGAGGCTGGTTATCTGAGGCAATTGACGACAGTAATAGAGCGCCAGCGCGAGTTGGATCGCTCAGCCAGCCACTTGAAACTTCTATCCAAGCCGAGCGGGAACGAGTAAATAGCGGGTTATCAGCGTTCGCCCCGTTTGAACAGCGTTCTAATCCACACTTTTCCATCAGCTCCAAAATGTGTTTCGCGTTCTGCGTAATTGCCTCGGAGGTGTCACCATCACCTACTTGATCCGCCCAAACAATGGCTGTGTCCACATCAGATGCCGGTAGCGGTTCGCCTCTTGCAACGGATCCCAAGATCAACCAAGAATGCGGAACGGGTTCATTGACTGAATCCGAAAGCGTTAGTACCCGCGTCAAAATCGCGCTCACTATTGCGGACATCAATCCCGCCGCATGTAACGATGGAATGCCGCTGTCATGAAGTTCGACAAGTGAAGGCTTGAGCAGTAATGACGCAGCAGCCAACTCATCAATATTTTGCGCTGATTCTATTTGAGCCCGAATGAGCAAAGGATTTCGAAGTTGAACCGACGAAAGATCCATCGCGCGAACAACTCCTATTGGTTTTTCAAATTCATCGACAACGACCAAATGATGGACACCGCGTTCAACCATCTGCATAAATGCCAGCGCTAACGTGGCTTTGTTGGAGACCGTAATTAAGGGAAGGCTCATCATTCCGCCTATCGGTGCATCAATCGAAAACTCACCGCGACCCACTTTGTTGCGGAAATCGCGATCGGTCACTAACCCAAGACCTTCGCGGGACTCGACCAGTGCAAAGGACTGTTCCGCTTCGGTCATTCGCCAAGCAGTTTCGCGAATTGAGTCGGTGGCGTTCACCCACAAGATTTCTCGCATGTACCGAGTCACCGAGGATTGGGCATCTGAGAGCAACGCGCTAGCCGTGAGTCGGTGGCGAGTATTGAATGTTCCAAAGTGGCCAAATTTCAGCGCATTGGCATTTTGGATAAGCGGGCGCGGATCAGGTAGTCGATAGCAAAGGGTGTCCTCAGCCGCGCGAACGGAATACTCTGGAGGCAAACCCGTCAGAAGTGAGATATGGCCGAACGCATCCCCTGATCCCAGCTCGTCAATCACACTCCCTTTATCAAGGACTTCAACCGAGCCGGTGCGAATCACGAATAAATGGTCTAACGGCGCAGACCCGGCTGAAACTATTACTGTTTCGCGAGCAAAGTACTCGACTTCTATTTCTGCCGAAATTCGTGCTAAATCTTCGTTTGAAAGCCCGCTAAACGGCGATTGCTTGGCCAAGAAATCCGTAAATTCCTGCATCGCCGCTCTCCCAAGCTGATAAGTATGAAATCCAGTTTATCTCTAACCCTTTACTTAACTTATAAGTTAAGTGTATTTTATGGCTCCCAACCCGAAAAGGATCACTCATGGCTCAACTCCTCGTTTCACAAGTAATCGACGCCCCAGCCGATGCGGTCTGGCCGTGGATTTCGGACATAACTAAACACTCCCAATGGTCTCCTAAGCCGTATTCGGTTGTCCTGACCGCTGGCGCCAACGGGGCTGTGGGAAGTAAGTACAGCTCAGTGGGTTTCGTCCCTCCAGCGGATAAGAATCATAAGAACGAAGTCGAAATCACCGAGGTGATCCCAAACTCTAAGTTTGTCTTCAGATCACACGATGAAAATGGATATTTTATAAATACCTTCACGCTAACCCCGTCAGGTAATTCCACGACGGTTACTTTTCAACATGATTTTCCTAAAATGAAAGGTGCTGGTCGTATTTTGTTACCACTGCTACTTCCATCAGTAGGAAAACGAGATGCGATGGTAAGACTCGGAATGCTTAAAGCAAAAGCGGAAGGAAAGTAAAGGTATCGACTTGCTGCAGTTGTGATTTCGATAAATTACGAGGGGCTAGTCCCCAAGTCCCTCGTGATTTGCGAAAGCCCAGAGATCGATTTCATCTAAGTCAACAATTTTCATTCCATGGCTTGCATAGATGCCCGCGATTTGCGCCCGATGTTCGGTCGCGTGGTGAATTGATTGGGCGAGAATCGTCTGGCGCGCACGGTGAATTTTCCGATCGCCTACTACACTCTTGGTAAAACCTTCCGGCGTCTTGGCAGCCTCTCTCAGGCGAGCATCGAAAGTCGCGGACAACTCCTTAAGCGCCAATACCTCAGTTGAATTTTTAGGAACGTTGGTTATTGGTCGTCCTAGACCATCGAGCGCATCCGCATAACCTGCACCGGTCAAATGTTCCAGTATCGATGCGGCAGTCCAATCATCATGAGGTGCCGTTAATAGAAGTTCGGCCTCTGATAATTGTGAAAGACAGTCAAAGACGTAGGCATTCGCCCAAGCCATGTGGCGAAAAAAACGATCGGTAAGGCTATCCATGTCGGAATCCTAATTGATTACAATTGCGAGATGCCATCTAGCCAGTCGAGTGTGAATGAGTTTATGTTCGCCACCGTTACAAATATGGCTAACCGCGAGGCAATACTGTTGCCTCGGCTTGCAGATCCAGAGGATGCCGATGCCGTCCATGAATTTAGGGTCGAAATCAGAAAGTTACGGTCAATCTTGGGAAGCTGCGCTCCACTTATTAAATCCACCTGGCTCAAAATATTTCGATCTCAACTAAAAGAAATAGACACCCAGATCTCCCCTTTGCGCGACGCGCACGTACTATTCAACCGTTTTAATGGCTACCCCGACACAATCACGAGTAACAACTATGCCCTCTATGTCGCCCTCGAATCGAGGCTTAACCAAGCCCAAATTGCCTTTCAGGCTCATGTTCACTCCATTGAATTCAATACTTTTTTAGCGAATATCGATTTAGCGAGTCCGAAGGAAATCCACACAAAAAAATCAGAAGAACTTGTTTACGCGTATCTCGAAAAATTTAATCGAGACCAATGGAAATCGCTCAAGACCAAAGTGCGCAATTCCAAGACTCCCGAACTTCATAAAGTTCGAATTAAAGCCAAGAAAGTTCGATACCTGGCAGAAGCTTCAATCCCCGTGCTTGGTCAAAAAATAGCAAAGCGCGCACATACCGCCAATCAAATTCAAACACTTTTAGGTGAACTGCAGGACTCAAAAATGATGATCGAACTTGCAAGTACTTCCGATATTCTCGAATTGGAAAAACGTGAAATTGAACGAATAGAAATATCCTGGGAGCGACTAAAATGCAAAGTTCTTAAATAACTTTTTTGACCGGCGGTTTTTCTTCAAAGGCTTGGTCTAAGTCCTCTTGTAAATTTTCATGCTCGCGTTGCGGGTCCGCAGGGGGTGTTGGTGCATGACCCTCGGGTGGGGTATGGATATTCGGGGTATCTGCTTCCATGGGAACTCCTTCATTGTTTGACAAGTAATACGTTAATCCAATGACCTCGGATCACTTCTACATTCACCTTACAGTGAACATACGGAATGCTTGGTTACAAATTATTAGAAAGCAACAATCCGGTAGTTATCACATAACCTAGGAAGAGAATTGCCACCAAACCACCTATTCGATAGGCCAATTTTCCTGCTGTGCTTTCTTTCCAGACATCTGACGTTTCTCCTGCAAACAAAGGAAGTATTTTTAGAATAAAACCAGGAATTCCAAGAAGAACAAATGCTGTTAACAAATACCCAGTCGCGCTCTGTGGATACCAATTAAGCACGCGGGCTATTAAATAACCTGCCGTTGTCATGGTAATCATTTCGATGATTCCTTTTGGAATCCAGCGCGCGACACCATCTGATTTTGGAAAATGGGATTCGAAAATTGAAAGGATAAGCGGAATAGTAAAAATCGTTAAACCGATCCAGAGTGATGCTGTATTGCCGAAGAAGGGTTCCGCAACGAGCAGAAAAACGAAGATTTGCATCACAATTCGCAAGCCATACTGCCTTGGCGATTGATCTTTATACGTTGGTTCTATGGACTGCATCCGGGCCGGGTAAAGATAAGAAACCAAATCTTCCATTCCATACCTCGCGGCAACTAGAACTCCCGCAATGATTCCGAGAGTGTGTGCGTGCGCGGTAATCGAAAATTGCAATCCAGATAATCCAGCTAGCCCAAGGATGATCTGTTTCACTACCCAGCCGGTCAATACGCTGGCTAGTAGATAGTCGGTGATGCGCTCCCAGTAGGTGCCGAAATCAACCGTAGATCTACGCAGTGGGCGAAAGACACTTGCCAGGAGAATCGGACTGAATCCAACTAGGCCAATTCCTACAAGAGTTAGGAAACTCGAGAGATTCTGTACGTGACCTGTAACAATAGCTAGAGCGCTAAAACTGAGGATCACCGCCAAGCCACCCAAAGAATCCACAATCCCAAAAGTCAGTATCGCAATCATGTACGCAAGCGTTGGTGGCATTGCTTGAAAACCGACACTTTTAGCGGCAAAGAATCCCAAACAGATTGCAATTGGATATAGAAGCAAAGCGGAATACTGGAGCATCGCTCGCAAGTAATTCCCATCAGAGAGAATTCTTGAAGCAAGTGGTGAAGCAGCAGAAATTCGCGACGAAAGAGTTGTGATTTTCGAGCCCGATTTACTCGTCTTCGACTTTTTATCTCTCAATTTATCCCCGGGACCAAGGAGGATTGCCGAAAGCAATAACCCACCTTTCGCCACCTGAGATAGGTACCCCTCCTGTTTCGACGACGTTGAGGTGGATGCCTTTGAAGCCAAGCTTCTGGTAGTAGAAGCAACAGTCAACGCGGCCAGCGAGGTGATCACGATATCAGTGGTCTTTTTAGGTTCCGATCGCGGATTGTAAGGTGGCAGTTGCGAGCGAATATGAATTGCATTCAGAGAGGCTTGACTCATCAACACTGTCGCATCAGGGCAGATGTCATTCCAGTTGATGATTCCATCTAAGGTCTTGCAAAAGTTGAGGGTTTTTAACTCTGAAGCCTGATTCTTATCAGTAACTGTTACGGTAATTGTTTGATAACCAGGATCCAAATTTTTCGGAATCAGCAGATCAAGTTTTGTTTGTTCCGCGGTTGTAATTCCCTGGTAGAGAATTTGAGGTTGCTGCACCGCTTGGGCCGCCGACATGAAAAAGAAAAGATTTGGCAGCAGCAAGACTATAAATATTGTCTTCTTAACCATGCTGTGCCTTGCTGACAACGACAAGCACTCGATCTCCAATAGCCAAATTTTCAAGCAATATCTGGACAGTCTGACTTCCACTCCCCGTTGAACCAGTAGGTGGCGAAATACTCAAATACGGAAGAGGGGTGAGGGCAGTTAACGGGACGTTCGTTGATACCGGGATAACCGGTTTCAGTTGAAAACTAGGCGAGGACTTTGGTATTGGAGTTACTTTCGGCGGCGCTAACACCACTTGGGGCAAACTCGGGGCGACGCTCGGTGGCGAAGGAGTTGCGGAAGGTGAAGGTGGTGGTGTGAACGTTGGTAATGGAATTGGCGTTGGGAGTGGCGGCACTAAGGGAATTACCGACGGAATTGGAGTCGGTGAGACCGTCACGATGGGTAATGGTGATGGAAGTGGAATAGGTATAGAGCTCGGTAGTGGTGATGGGAGTGACCCTTCGGTGGGAGTGGGTGTGGGAGTTGGAGTGGGTGTGGGAGTTGGAGTGGGTGTGGGAGTGGGTAGAACCAATTGATCAAAATTAATTGAGCTGTTGGCTCCGATAGTCACAGCACCTTCGCAAAGCAAAGAACCCCTAATCACCGCGTTCGCACCTAACGTCGCGGCGGATACCACCAAGAAATTACCCGGAACATCAGCATTCGCTCCGATAGTGACAGCCGACCCAACCATCCAAAATACATTTCGCTCTTGCGCTCCACCTTGCAGTGAAATAACGATAGAAGCATCAATGTTTATTGCGTTGTCTGAGCGAAAAATAAAACGAGCGTTTGGATCCCCGCCTGCATCGAGAACAAGTCCAACGGTGATGGCAAGTGCGATTCCAGTTGGTGCTGCATATACTCCTGGAGTTAATGTTTCATTAGAGAAGAGGGAAGATTCTCTAGTTGCAGTCAGAGTTCCGATCGAGGAGATCGCCAAACCTAAGTCGGTCTGTGCCAAACCCGCTGGAGCAGTACCATTTTCGAAATCTCCCGCACCTGTCGTGACAAAAGACGTTGCCTCATCTGGTGGAACAGTTCCTGGAAATATCCCCGCGGTACTACTTGCATTTCCCCCGATTACACTCACGTCCCCTTTGGTCAAGGCTGAACCAGCTAAGAGCGAATATCCAGATGCCTGACCAAGTGTTAACTCATCGACAGTTGCCGCATGAACAATTGAACGTGCTCCTAATATGACTAAGACAACCATGATCAACGCGAACGTGACCGCTAGTTGAGATGGCAGTCGTTTCATCGACCATCACATCCCTGCTAGACCTGACTACTTATGTGTCGGTGTGACTTCCGGCTTCCCGTACTTCACCTCGACCGACTCTGCGGCTTTCTTTATGGCATGAGCAGCATCCACTACCAAGCCTTTTGTCTTATCGCTCATCTCATCCATATGGGCATTTACATGAGCTTTTGCAGAATCCATATGATCCGCAATTGATTCCTTCACATCATCTTTTGCTTCATTAAGGTTGTTCTTTGCATCTTTGAGATTGTGATCCATTTTGATTCCTAAGGAAGAGACTACGATCAATCTTCAATGAGCAATCTGCTCGATCGCCGGAGTCTCGCCGTTATTTTCACTCTAACGCTTGATTGCAACTAAACAAGACTTAATGACACTTCAACTGGTTGTAAAGGGCTTTATGACAGTACCGTATGAGTACCGTTCCATTTCTGTTAGTAAATCTTAAGAACTAATCTTTGGGTCGTTGATTAGTTATCGACGGAATGACCTTTGGATGCGCGAGAAGCCAATTGACAACTTCAGGAGTGAAATTTTTTGAGAGAACGGGAACGTGACTCGCGCCATCGATCTTCCAGAAATCAATCGCTGTGCCACTTGGACAATCCAAGTATTGAGTTATAGAGGTTTCGGTTCCCGGGATTTGCCGATCAAGATCCAACTTCTGTGGAACGACTTGTGAAACTTTTGAACACTTATTTATCTCAGCCCACGTGTTAAAAGTTTTAACTGCTCCAGGTATCGGTTTGCCTAAAATGTGATTACCTTTGAATGTTTCATCGGCAGTACCCCATATCTCTAGAACGCTGATTGGTGCCGCTGGTTTACATGCTCCGGCAGTGGTGTAGCTTCCGCCAGCCATATTGACTACGGCGGCAATTCGATCAGCGTGACTACAAGCCAATCGATTAGCCATGAAACCGCCATTGGAATGCCCAATTACGTAAATGCGATTTGGGTCAATTGCATATTGCGCCGAAACAGAATCAATAATGCTCATGACGTAGGCGTCGTCGTCCACCTTGGGGCTCTGAAAATCACAACACTCTGGAGTTGCATTCCAAAAACGGACTCCGTGGGTATCAGCGGTCCCATCAGGGTGAACATAGATGATGTCATCGGCTTGGGCGATTGGGGTCAAATCCAAATATTTTTCAAACTTAGTGCCGCTCTGATTAAATCCATGAAGTGCAATGATCAATGGAACGGGGTTCGAAGGGCTATACCTTGAAGGGACAAATATATTAAAAGGGCGGACACCAGGTGAAGGTACAAGCGCCGCGTTAGCCGGAGCACTTGAGAAAACCAAAATAAATACCGTTACAAATATACCCAACCGAGATTTCATGTCGAGTACACAACGTGAAATTTTACGGGGTTTCCCGCTTCTATCTTCGGATGTTCAAAAGCTAAATCCGGACGTTCTCGTAGCCCAATTTTTCGCATCACATTTATTGAAGGAAGGTTTGACTTTGCTGCGTATGAATATATTTCAGATAGCCCAATGTCAGCCAATCCAAAGTCCAAAACAACTTTAGCCGCTTCTGTAGCGTATCCCTTGCCCCAAAATTTCTTATCCAATCGCCAACCGATTTCTTGGCACGGCATAAAAGCCACCCCAGAAATATCTTGGTCGGCAATTCCTACAAATCCCATGAATTCACCGCTGGACTTTTCTTCGGCGGCCCATAAACCATACGGATTGGCGTTAAGGCGATCTTTGTTTCTTTCAAAGCTCATGCGAGATTCTTCTTCGGTGTAAACCTTAGGAAAATAGCGAAGGTTTTCGGGATCACGGTTGAGTGAAATCCAGGGCTCCACATCGCCAGGCAGCCACTCGCGCAAAAGGACTCGCTCCGATTCAAGGGGAATTGCCAAAATTCTCTCCTCTCCCGTTAATTAGGAGCGAATCTAGCACTTGGTTCTTGAGTAACCATTTTAGGTACCCTAACCTTTGTTCATGAGCCTGCAAATCGAAACTTTGGTAGAAGTTCAATTAACGAACCGCGATCGGAAGACCGTTTTTTGGCGTGGAATACTTGTTGCCCCGGTATTCGTTTACCTCACCTCTTTTACCCAGCTACCTCATTTTGGGTGGAGCACCTCAGTGCTGGCGATTCCTCCGGCTCTCGCGTTGATTTTTCGTGAGGTGTATCCCAGCTATGTATTGACCTTTAACCATGCGATCATGGAACTTGCCACCCGAGTAACCTCATATCTGTTCTTACTCACCGATGATTACCCATCAATCGAACGCAATCCCAATATTGCTCTAATTTTTCCAGACATAGATGGCGGAAAGAAATTAAATCGTTGGCTGCCACTCGTTAAGTGGTTTCTCGCAATCCCGCTTTATATCGTCGGATTTGTTTACTTGGTGCTCTCCGCAATTCTGACTTTTTACGCTTGGATCGTCACCTCGGCTACCGGAAACTATCCAGAATTGGCGGCAAAGACCGTACTGGGAACGATTTCGTACTGGAATCGCGTTTACGGATATGCAATTGCGCTAGTAAGTGATGAATATCCTTCGTTTGCGATCTAAACCTTTTTACGGCGGGTAGTTGCAACAACCAAAATAATAGCGATCGTTAAGACGATGGCTGCCTTGCCGAACCTATAACCGAGGTCGCCCTTGCTCTTATCTGCACCAAACCAATCCGCATACGAGGACTTAATAGCGCTGGAAGGCTACTTAAAAATCCCTGAGCGGCGTTTTTCACCGCCTTGAAGTACCTAAAGCAGCATTTAATCCCAAAACCCTTGCGCTCTTGCGTGCTAGAGAGAATCATTAATGAGCAAAGGAACAATGACGTTCTGAGGAGTTCACATGAAAGTATCAAGTCTAATTACTGGGAAAGCGGTTTACACCATCACCGCTGAAACTTCCATCGCCACTCTCGTCGAAAAATTAGCGTCTCTTAAAGTTGGAGCGCTCGTAGTCTCCCCCGACGGAATTCGAATTGCTGGAATTGTTTCTGAGCGCGACATTGTTGCAGCGCTACCGATTCACTTCCATGAGTTGGGTCGACTACACGTCAGAGACATCATGACTGTCAATGTCACCACCTGTACGCCTCATTCAACGGTCGCCGATTTGATGAAATTGATGACTGATCATCGAATTAGACATGTACCGGTAGTTAATGATGCCGGTGACTTAATTTCGATCGTATCGATTGGAGATGTCGTCAAGTCGCATATCAGCGAGATAGACACCGAACGATCAGCGCTGGTGGATTACGTTCAAAATCCCCGTTAAATTTATTTAAGAAATTTGGTCAATTCGGCTGGAAGTTCAGCAGCGCTAAAGAGCCATGCTTCAAATTCATTATTCTTTAGCGTTATTTTAAATCCCGGTTCTTTCTTGTAAACAGCACAAAAAGTTTTTGAGCCTAACTTGCGCCACGTCCCCAAACCAACAACTTTTGGGATTCCTGTTCCTGGAGCGCGCACGCCACGCCATCCAGAGTATTTCCAAAAATTATTTATCTTCTCAATCTTTACGATATCCGAAATATTTGCCTTTGGAGTGCCATGAAAACCCCAAAATTTTTCCCCTGCGGATAGCGATAGGTGAACTTCGCTACCGACTATTAAAACCTTAGCCATTCCTGCTCACTTCCTTACCTCAGGTGCCGAAATCTTTTCAAAGCTATTGTGGCAATGAAATACCCAGCTGTGCAGAGTGCTATCGCCCAAATTAATCCGACAACCACCACCATAACCGCGGTGATAAGCAAGGTAGCAGCGTCCAACCGTGTGGTCTTTAAGATTTCTTTAAGACTGGAAGGGCGTGCAATCCGATAACTGGTTCCGATAAGCACAGCCCCCAAGGTGGCTGTTGGTATATGCGCCATGACTGGGTTAAGAACCAAGACAACTAAAAGGAGAAAGAATGCGTGAGAGATAGCCGAAATTCGGCTCTGACCTTTTGACCTGATGTTCACGCTAGTTCTGGCGATCGCACCTGTTGCGGGCATTCCTCCCACCATCGAAGACACCATCGTCGCAAGTCCCTGACCCACTAATTCTCTATTGGGTTTATAGCTTTCGGCGGACTCATGGATGTGAACCATTTGATCGGCGACCCGCGCCGACAAAAGGGACTCGATTGCAGCCAACAAGGCAATTTCGATAGCGCCAACCGAAAGTGCATACCAACCAATATGACTCGCCGATAGCGATGCATGGGCAATCAACGACCGTGGGAGATTGCCGATGAGTGGGGTTTTGATCCCAAATATTCCGACAATCAAACTCATCACAATGATGGAAACGAAGCTAGCCGGAATATGGATCTTTATCTTTAACAGATGCGAAAGTTTTGGGTATGAGAATTTCACAATGAGCGTCAGTATTACGACAATCACAGAACTCCAGTGCGTCCCTGCTGAAACTGCATGCTTAATCGTGCGCCAAGCAGTCACCAATGTATTGGGTCCACCTATCGAATTAGTGGCTAGCGCAGACGGTAACTGCTGCATCGCAATAACCAGTGCTATGCCCAGTGTGAATCCCTCCATAACTGGCCAAGGGACTTTCTTTATGAGCCCTCCGCAATGCGTTGCGCCCATGATCACTACGAGTAAGCCTGCAAACAACCCAAGCGGGGCAAGTGATGCCACCCCATACTTCATGACGATGGGCACCAGGATTACAGTCATAGCGCCTGTCGGACCGCTGACTTGGTAATTGGATCCCCCAAACACCGCAGCAATAAAACCGGCATAAATAGCGGTGATCAATCCCGCTTGCGCTCCAGCACCTGTCGTGATCCCAAAGGCAAGAGCGAGTGGAAGCGCGACAATTCCTACCGTAATTCCGGCTATTACATCGTGGCGCCAAACTTTTTTTGCGTTCGAATAATCTTTGCTGCTTGGGAGCAGTTCGCTTAAATAACTCACTTCACCTACTTTGTCTGTCGCTTCAGGGTAAGCGATCCTGCAGCGAGAATAAGGACCAAGAATACCGCGATAGTGATTGAATCATTGACGATTGAGCCTTGATTGCTAATTACGCGTTTAGTTGCATCAATTGCGTAAGAAAGGGGTAAGACATTCGAAATGTCATCCAGAATTCTTGGCATTGTTGAGCGTGGGGTGAGTAATCCACTCAAAAGCAGTTGTGGCAAGAGAATTGCGGGCATAAATTGAATTGCCTGAAACTCGGTGTTCGCGAAGGTGCTCACTGCAAGACCAATCGCAAGCCCGATCAACGCATCAAGTATTGCCGCATAAATGAGTGTGACTTGCGGTCCCGCGATCTTTAATTTGAGAACCCAGATTGCATACGATGACACCGCAGTTGCCTGAAGCATGCTCGTTAGCCCAAATGCGATCGCATATCCGCCGATAAATTCGGCTTTACCAAGAGGTGAAATCATCAATCGCTCCAGCGTGCCACTTGTGCGTTCGCGCAGAGTTGCAACTGAAGTAATAAGGAACATCACCAACATCGGAAATACACCGAGCATGGAACCCGCCACCCTTTGAAAGAGCTGCGGATTAGCAAAATAAACATATTTCAGGATTGTCATCAAGAGCGCGGGAGAAACAAAGAGTAAGGCCAGGGTTCTTGGGTCATGCTTGAGTTGTTCCAGCACCCGTTTGGTCATCGCAAATAATCGCCTGAAACTCATGTTTCCTCGATTAAATTAATGAAGACATCATCCATTCGTGTTTTACCAGTTCTAGCCCGCAGTGCTGAGGGAGTACCTTGCGCCAAAATTCTCCCATTGCGAAGCAAAATCAAGTCATGGCAACTATCGGCTTCATCCATTACGTGACTACTGACCAAAAGTGTTTTCCCTTGGTCCGCCAATTTATTGAATAATCGCCAGAGCTGGACGCGGAGC
>CAIYQS010000270.1 GCA_903928395.1 uncultured Actinomycetes bacterium
AAATACACCTTACCTAAGTGGGGAGTTGAAACTACCTTCGTTGCAGACGTTAATGATCTAGATTCTTGGAAAGCGGCTGCAAGGCCAAACACTAAGGCTTTCTTTGGAGAGGGAATTTCTAACCCAATTGGAGCAATTCTTGATATTGAAGGCATAGCCAATGTTGCGCATAGCTTTGGAGTGCCCTGGATAGTAGATAACACGATAGCCACCCCTTATATAACTCGGCCAATTGATTACGGTGCAGATGTGGTTACGCACTCTGCTACCAAATTTCTCTCTGGCCACGGGAGCGCAATAATCGGTGCGGTTGTTGATGCGGGCACATTTGATTTCGCCAGCAAACCGGAAAAATTCCCTGGCTTTAATAAACCAGATGAAAGTTATAACAACATTATTTACGCTAAGGATTTCGGAGTTGGCTCGCAGTTTGGAAATTTGGCTTACATCATTAAATGCCGTGTGCAATTACTTAGGGATTTTGGTTCGTCGGTGTCACCGTTTAACGCTTGGCTTTTAGCGCAAGGGCTCGAAACACTTAGCATGCGTATGAATAGCCACTTACATAATTCACTTCGAATTGCGGAATGGTTAGCAACACATCCGCAAGTTGAAAAAGTTAGTTATGGCGGATTACCAACTTCCATGTGGCACCACAATCAACTCAAATACGCACCTAAAGGCGGCGGAGCCGTTATGTCCTTCGAAATAAAAGGTGGACTTGAAGCAGGGAAGAGTTTCATCAACGGATTAAAAATGTTTAGTCACGTCGCTAACATCGGAGATGTTAGATCGCTCGCAATCCACCCAGCTTCAACAACTCATTCGCAACTTGGAGAAGTCGGTTTAGTTAATCACGGCATTTCTCCCGGGATGATCCGACTAAGTATCGGAATAGAGGATTTTGAAGATATCAAGGCGGATATGGAGTTGGGGTTTAAAGCGGCACTGGCCTAATTTCACACCGCGCTCAATACTTCAAATCAGAAATATTTGCCAGATTATTTTCCATCCAATCAGCTGCCTGCAGACAGTCCCGCGCGAGGGAACGGATGTCCTCCGCGTAATAAGACTCCAGCGCTTGGACTTCAGCCCCACATGAGTACTTGTGGTCACCTTCGTAGGCTACCCACACTCTAACGAGACTTTCGTGTTCGCCAGGTAGATGTCCAAAACCCTTCCAATGAATTGTGAATTGATCTTCAGATTCCTTCTGGGCATGGAATTCTTCGCACCAGACAGGGCAGTAAGTGCCCTCTGTTGTTGCCATTCTTATCTCCTCTTGCGTCGGGGGTAATTCCTAAAGAATGAAACTTTTCTAAATTGTAATTGCAACTGTTTTGCACGATTTGGAGGAACGTACTACTTACCTCACGTTAACGCGATCGAACCTTAGGTGTAAGTTCCTCATGATTTCCTTACAAGAATCTGTGAATCCAAAATTAAAGAGTCGAATTGCTGCCTTTGGCCGCGCCAATTGCTTCTTGAAATTGTTGAACGTTTCTTGCGATTTCGCCAAATCCACCTTTGACTAGTGGTCCACCCAATCCAATCATCGAAGCTCCAGCATCAAACCACTCTTTGACGGAATCAAGCCTCAACCCTCCTGTAGGACACCACAGATTTCCAGGAAATGGATCCCGCAACGCCTTTAGGTGACTCGGACCGTATGTGGATGCCGGAAAGAGTTTTAATACATTCGCTCCACATTTGAGCGCAACCGCAACATCACTAGCTGAAGAAATTCCAGGGATAGAAAGAAGGCCTTGCAACTTTGTTTCTCGGATGACCTCCGGATCTGTGTTGGGGGAGACGATAAAGGATGCTCCCGCCTCTTTTGCGCGATGGACATCGGCTGGGTTGAGAACAGTGCCAACTCCAACGCATACTCCTTCGCGACTCGCAAGTGTTTCGACAATCTGAAACGCTCCCGGATTTGTAAGGGTTATCTCAATGCATAAGAGACCAGCGTTGAGAATTGCATCTGCAATATTTTGACCGATCTCTTGATCCGGACCACGGACAATCCCAATTGCGCGACTCTCTTTAAGTTTCTCGAGGACGTTCATTGCGCCGCGCCAGTCATTTCGGCAACTATCGTGGAATCGATCCTACCATTTTGTCCGGTAGGCAATCCAGCCCAATCACCAAATTGAGAGGCGACTCGTGCTCCAGATATTGATCCTTGTGTTATCGCTTGCAACGTGCTGAGGCCTCCAAGGATTCCCGCAATAACACCGCCGGTGAAAGCATCTCCCGAGCCGACGGGATCGACAGCATTAATTTGAGGAGGCGTAATTTCTCCGTATTGTCCTTCAATCGAATATCGGATTGGTCCAGCGCCATTTGTCATAAGTACTGTCTTGCACCCTCTGGATTCGGCAAGTGAAATAGCCTTCAAGGGGTCACTCTCTCCGAATACCGCTGAAAATTCGTCCTCGCCCCCAATGAGCAAGTCGAGATCCCTCGCGAGTGGTTCCAAGGCCTGTCGCGCATCGGTTGCGCTCCACAATTTGAGTCTGATATTGAGATCCAAACTCTTTTGAACACCAAGCGCCCGCGAGCTTTCAAGTGCAAAGCGAACGGCATCGCAAGCGGAGCTGGAGATTGCACAAGTTATGCCGGTGGTGTGCACCCACCTGGAATTTCCAAGGACTCCAAGATCGATGTCAGCGGGAGACATGGTGGATGCCGCCGCTCCTTTTCGGAGGTACGTGTTCTCAACTGGTCGTGACGTGCCGGGGTTTCTCACCATGGTTCCAGTAAATTCTGGCACTCTCTTGATCGCGGAAACGTCTACGCCTTCAGCAAGAAAATCTTGAATTACCGTGGTTCCCAGTTGGTCAGAACCTAGGTGGGTGTAAAAATGAGCTTGCATCCCAAGACGTGTAACTGCTACCGCGACGTTTCCTTCTGCACCCGCTGTTGTTCGCGTAAATAGTCTTGCGTCGAGAACGTTGTCCGTATCGCTCGTCAGAAAGAGCGCCATGGCCTCACCGAAGGTGTACAGATCAGGCATTGACGACCATTAAACGGACTCCAATCAAACTTGGACTCTGGTGGACGATACTGGGATCGAACCAGTGACCCCCACAATGTCAATGTGGTGCTCTACCGCTGAGCCAATCGTCCAGGTAGGTGGGGA
>CAIYQS010000271.1 GCA_903928395.1 uncultured Actinomycetes bacterium
GTAACCTTGCTTGAACAGGGTTGCGTTGTTATCAGTTGGAGCACCGTTCAAATAAACGACGCGTGGGTGTGCAACCTTGTGTGCCTTGAGGCAAGCAACGATGCCCTTACCTTGTAGAACTCCAACGCCTACGTTATCGAATGAAACGTAGTAGTTTGCAGAACCGCCGAGGGTTAGACGGTCATAGTCAATTGTTGCAACGCCCTGCTTCTTAGCAGATGCTTCGACAGCTGCTGCTGAAGGTGAATCGAGGTTAACGAGAACGAGAACCTTGACGCCTTCTGTAAGCATTGCTTGTGCAATGGTTGCAAACTTTGTCTTGTCGCCAAGAGCATTTTGAATGTCATAAGTGACACCTGCAGCTTTGAATGCAGCTGCGAGTAGTGGACGATCATCTGTCTCCCAACGAGGAGAAGATGCAGAGTCAGGAAGGATTACGCCGACCTGTGGTCCTGCTGCGTGAACAGTTGCTGTTGCAACAAAACCAGAAACTACTAGTGATGCTGCGGCGACTGCTGCCGCGAAACGACGATTTGTCATCTATTCGTATACCTTTCGAAGGTGTTGAGTACGTAGTCAAACCTGCTTTGACCATGGGTAGTACTCGGTGGAAGCAAGGTAACTGAAAAACTAAGAAATTCCGATACTTCAAAAGGTGCAAATCGGACATTTACCATAACGGTTTGATAACAGCATTTTCTTAATTTTCGCTCGGGATCGTGAGTGAATATGCGTAGTGACTTGAGTTGCTGCGCTTGTCGACCGTTACCCTTACGACCAATGAATTCCGTAATAATGAAACCAGCACAATGGAGTCCCAATAAATGAATTCACAGGAGTCAATATCCGATCAGGTGAGTTTGGCGATTCTTCGCGCCTTGGCACAAGCGGTTACATCCGGTGAGCTTCCAAGTGGACTTGTACTTCCATCTGAGATCACATTGGAACGACCTAAAAATCGCGATCACGGCGACTACGCGACATCGGTTGCACTTTCACTTTCTAAGGCTGCTGGATTAAATCCACGCGCCATCGCCGAAGTAATTCGTACTTATTTAATGGCAGATCCGGTTATTAATGGGTCAGTCTCAGCGGTGGATATTGCTGGTCCAGGATTCCTAAATATTTCACTTGCTCGTGCTGGGCAGGGTTCGATCATCGCCTCGATTTTAAAAGAGGCCGATCGCTATGGACATGGAAATGCGCTCGCCGGTGTCAGCGTTAACCTCGAATTTATTAGCGCCAACCCGACTGGACCATTGCACCTGGGTCATACTAGGTGGGCAGCGGTAGGTGATGCGCTTGGGAGAGTGTTAACCGCGGCTGGGGCGAAGGTCACGCGCGAGTTTTACATTAACGATCGTGGGAATCAGATGGAGCTCTTTGGCGCTTCCCTCCGCGCTGCCGCAATGGGAGTTCCTGTTCCAGAAGACGGCTATCACGGTGAATACATCAACGAGTTGGCGAAAAGCATTATTGGTTCGCACCCGGATTACTTGCACCTTTCAGAGGTAGAAAGCCTGTCTGCATTTCGTGACGCCGGATATGCCTTGCAACTAGCCGATCAGCAACGAGTGCTCCAAGATTTTCGTACCAATTTTGATATCTGGTTCTCTGAAAGATCACTCTATGACAATGACTTCTTTAAACATTGTCTAGATCGCTTGCGCTCACAAGGGCATGTATTTGAAGAAGGCGGTGCAACCTGGCTTCGCACCACAGATTTTGGAGACGATAAAGATCGCGTCATGATCAAATCCGATGGAAGCTTTGCCTATTTTGCATCTGACTCCGCCTATTACATAAGTAAGCGAGAGCGCGGCTTTGATATCTGTATTTATATGCTTGGCGCAGATCACCACGGTTATGTGAACCGTCTTAAAGCGATCGCGGCTTGCGCTGGAGATGATCCGTCGTACAACATCGATGTTCTGATCGGTCAGTTGGTAAAGATTTTGGAAAATGGCGAAGAACTAAAACTGAGCAAGCGCGCTGGAACCATAATCACGCTAGAAGAGTTAGTTGAAAAGGTTGGCGTAGATGCTGCTCGCTATACCCTTATTAGATACCCAGTTGATACCCCAATGGTGATGGACGTAGATGTATTGCGCAGTCGGACCAATGAAAATCCGGTGTATTACGTGCAATACGCCCATGCCCGAATTTGTGCAGTCTTGCGCAATGCCACCGATTTGGGCATCGCCTACGGTATTGATGAAATTCATCCCGAATTACTTGAACATGAACGCGAGCGCGAATTAATAGGTGCCCTTGCCGAGTTCCCACGCGTTCTAGCTGGCGCAGCCGAACTCCGTGAACCGCACCGAGTCGCAAGATATGCGGAGGAGCTAGCCGGTATTTATCATCGTTTTTACGCTGATTGTCGCGTTCTTCCACTCGGTGATGAAAAGGCTACCCAACTCCATAGCGCCCGTGCCACGCTCTGTAATGCCACGGCACGAGTCATTGCCAATTCGCTAGCCTTGCTTGGTGTTTCTGCGCCAGAGAAGATGTAGCGATGAGCGCCTTTGACCCTGCGGTTTTCTCACGCAACTCTTCCTTTGATTTCGATCACTTAACAATTGGCGGAGTGAGCGCAACGGAATTAGCACAGGAGTTCGGCACCCCGCTTTTTGTGATTGATGAAGACGATTTTTATTCACGGGCGACTGCTTGGAAGAACGCGCTAGAAATTGCATTTGGCGAGCGCGCCGGAACCGTGTACTACGCTGCAAAAGCCTTTATCTCTAAGGAGATTGCACGCTGGGTAGAAAATGCAGGAATCGGTTTAGATGTGTGCACTGGAGGGGAACTTGCAGTCGCGCAAGCAATTGATTTTCCTTCTTCAAAAATTGAACTACACGGCAACAATAAGTCTGAGGTCGAAATAAGAAGCGCCATTGAATTCGGAGTTAATTCGATCGTTATTGATTCCTTCAACGAAATCGAGCGAGTGGCACGGATTTCAAGCGAACTAGGTAAGACGCAACGGGTACTGATTCGGGTGACACCGGGTGTTGAGGCACATACCCACGAATTTATTTCTACCGCGCACGAGGATGTTAAATTTGGCTTTTCCTTGGCGAGTGGGGCAGCGTGGGCTGCAATTTTAGAGATCAGTCAACATGATTCCCTGCAGTTGGTTGGCTTGCATTCCCACATCGGTTCACAAATTTTCAATAGTGAAGGTTTTTCTGTTGCGGCAAAAAAATTAATCGGGTTGCTATCACGTTATCGAAATTACTTTTCCCACGAATTACCTGAACTCGACTTGGGTGGAGGATACGGAATTGCCTATGTACCAGGCGAAGTAACTTTGGATCCTTATCAGGTTTTACGAGAACTCGCCGAAGTGGTGCGCGATGAATGTTTAGCAGCCAAACTTGAAATCCCAAGAGTGTCCATTGAGCCTGGTCGCGCGATTGTCGGACCAACAACGACCACCATCTATACGGTGGGAACTACCAAAGAGGTAGAACTAGATGGCGGACTCACTCGCCGGTATGTCGCTGTTGACGGTGGAATGAGCGACAACATTCGGCCAGCTTTATATGGCGCAGAGTATTTGGCAATCATCGCCAATCGTTTACCCCTTGGCCCAAATTGCAACACTAGAATCGTGGGCAAGCACTGCGAAAGTGGTGACATTTTGATCCGCGACATTCAACTCTCTGAAAGCACGCAAGCCGGAGATTTGATTGCAATTCCAGCCACTGGGGCGTATGGCAGAAGCATGGCTTCTAATTACAACCACGTGCCTCGCCCTGCAGTTGTGGCGGTGATTGATGGAAAAGCGCGGGTAATAGTGCGGCGCGAGGCTATTGCCGATTTATTGGCGTTGGAGATCTAGCCGATTTATTGGCGTTGGAGATCTAGCCGATTTATTGGCGTTGGAGATCTAGTTTTTTTGAGATACTTCTCTATAGGAATGCGGACAATCCGACTAAGGGTGGCTCGCACAGAACGTTAAAAAGAGGATGTGAACCAATGAGCGACGATCGCGTATTGCGCGTCGGATTGCTCGGTGCTGGAACTGTTGGCGCTGAAGTTGCCCGCTTAATGGTGGCGAACCAGGTGGACCTGGCGGCTCGCGCGGGAGTTGGGCTCGTTATTACCAAGATCGCCGTGCGGGACCTCGCAGCCGATCGTCCCGGGATTGATCCCGACCTTTTAACAACAGATGCGATGTCAATCGTGACAAATCCAGATATAGATCTAGTGATTGAAGTAATGGGTGGGATCGAACCCGCACGAACCTTGATCTTGACTGCTATGACGCACGGAAAAGCAGTGGTGACGGCCAACAAAGCGCTACTCGCAAAGCACGGCGCCGAACTATTTCATGCGTCGGATTTGGCCGACGTGGATTTCTATTATGAAGCCGCCGTTGCAGGAGCGATTCCAATTCTTCGGCCGCTCGCCGAAAGTTTGGTGGGAGATCACGTTGAACGCGTGATGGGAATTATTAATGGAACCACCAATTACATTTTGACGAAGATGCACGAAACCGGCGCGTCCTTTGAAAGTGCGTTAGCCGAAGCTCAAGCCCTTGGCTATGCCGAAGAAGATCCCACGGCAGACGTTGATGGTTTTGATGCCGCCGCAAAAGCTGCAATTTTGGCTGGACTGGCCTTTCATACTCAAGTCACCGACGA
Organism: uncultured Actinomycetes bacterium; assembly: GCA_903928395.1. Lineage (GTDB taxonomy): Bacteria > Actinomycetota > Actinomycetes > Nanopelagicales > Nanopelagicaceae > PALSA-747. The sequence goes on from CAIYQS010000271.1 coordinate 4,656, forward strand.
AGACGTCTATCGTGAGGGAATTCGCGCCATCACAGCTGATGATGTGAGTGTGGCTAAGGCGATGGGCTTTGTTATCAAGTTGTTGGCGATCGCCGAAGCAAATGAATTGCATGGCAGCCTGGAGGAAACGATTTCGGTACGAGTGCATCCAACGATGATTCCCGTTACTCATCCACTTGCATCTGTTCGAGAAGCCTTTAATGCGGTTTTCGTTAAATGCGAATCCGCAGGGGACCTGATGTTTTACGGTCGAGGCGCGGGTGGGACTCCAACCGCTTCGGCAATTCTCGGGGATCTTGTTGCCGTTGCCCGCAATCGGAATGAAGGAAGCCTCGGACCTACCGAAACTGATTATGCTGATTTAGATATCGCTCCCATCGGGGTGAGTCGCACCCGTTATTTGATCCGCATGGATGTCGCTGATGTACCTGGTGTCCTCGCATCTGTCGCAAGTACCGTCGCGCAGAATGATGTTTCGATTCTGACGGTACGCCAGGAGGGTAGAGGTGCAGATGCCGAGCTCGTGGTCTTAACTCACATCGCCACTGAAGCCGCGCTCGCAAATACCGTCAAAGATTTGCGCCAACTAGATGTGGTGCAACGAGTTGTCAGCGTTATTCGCGTCGAAGGGTTGATTTAATGGGTCTATTTACTAAGTCCGACACTGGAGTAGAAGTTGGTGCCCACCAATGGCGTGGAGTTATCGATGAATACCGTGATCGCTTACCAGTTTCAGCAAAAACGCCTGTAATAACATTGCGTGAAGGTGGAACGCCGCTTGTAGCAGCCGCGGTGCTCTCCGAAATGCTTGGAAATGAAATCTGGCTCAAAGTTGAAGGCGCCAATCCAACTGGATCTTTTAAAGATCGCGGAATGACCATGGCGATTTCTAAAGCCGCAGAGGACGGCGCCAAAGCCGTCATTTGTGCTTCTACTGGTAACACGTCGGCAAGCGCAGCGGCTTATGCAACAAAAGCCGGTATGACGCCGGTCGTCTTAGTACCGCAGGGCAAAATTGCGATGGGAAAGTTGGCACAAGCTATTGCTCACGGGGCGACTCTCTTGCAAGTCGAGGGCAACTTTGATGATTGCCTCACGTTGGCCCGCGATCTGGCAAACAACTATCCCGTTGCTCTTGTTAATTCCGTAAATCCATTCCGTATTGAAGGCCAGAAGACCGCGGCATTTGAGGTGGTAGATATGTTGGGGGACGCTCCCGATTACCACGTCCTGCCAGTTGGAAATGCGGGAAACATCACCGCATATTGGAAGGGTTATAACGAGTACTTTAAGGATCACGTAACCACGAAGTTGCCGCACATGTGGGGATTTCAGGCGGCAGGATCCGCCCCGATCGTTCGCGGTGAAATCGTTACCAACCCCGAAACCATTGCAACCGCGATCAGAATTGGTAACCCCGCTTCGTGGCAACAAGCTGTTGATGCCCGCGATGATTCAGGGGGATTGATTGACTCTGTCACAGATGAAGAGATTTTAAGCGCCTACAGGTTTGTCGCAGCCAAAGAAGGAGTTTTTGTCGAACCATCGAGCGCGGCTGGAATTGCAGGATTATTTAAGAAAAAGGCACAAGGACTTCTGCCCAAGGGAAAACGCTTTGTCATCACGGTGACAGGTAATGGACTTAAGGATGTCCAGTGGATCCTTGATGGCGCAGCCGCTCCGATTGTTATCCCCGTCGATGTAAAGCGCGCCGCGGAAGCTATGGGGTTAAAGCAATGAGTTTCAAGGAATTGGCTTAAAGCAGTGGCGTCACAGCGGCTCACGTTTAAAGCTCAATTGGCACAGGTGAGCGTTCCAGCTACCAGCGCTAATTTGGGTTCTGGTTTTGATACTTTTGGTTTGGCTCTTGATATGCGTGACCGCTACGCAGCACAGGTACTTGATGATGCCGTTTTTGATGTCGACGTATCCGGCGAAGGCGCCGATGAAGTAAAGAAAGATAAAAACCATCTGGTTATCAAAGCCATGCTCCGGGGATTTGAATTCATGGGACAAAAGCCACGCGGACTTGCACTACGCGCGCTCAATGTCACGCCTCACGCGAGAGGATTGGGTTCATCTGCTTCGGCAATAGTTGGCGGGCTTGCACTTGCCCGAGATTTGGTTCTTGGAGGCGAGCAATACATGTCTCTTGAAGAGATGATGGCGCTTGCGACGGAGTTAGAAGGACATCCAGATAATGTGGCAGCCGCAATCTATGGCGGAGCGACCATTGCTTGGATGGAAGATATTTACGGCGTAAAAACTGGCCGAAGTGTTTCAATCCCCGTTCACCACGATATTAAAGCCCTGCTCTTCATCCCGGCTACCCATCTTTCGACCGCAAAGGCGCGAAAGTTATTGCCAGAAACAATTTCTCATCATGATGCGGTTCTCAATTCATCCCATGCAGCTCTATTGCCCATCGCGTTAGCCACAAGACCAGATTTATTACTGACGGCGACTGAGGATTTGCTACATCAGCATTATCGCGCCCAGGCCTATCCAAAATCGATGGCGCTTGTCGATCAACTCCGCGCCAAGGGGATCGCGGCGACCATCTCAGGTGCCGGACCTTCGGTTCTCGCACTTCACAGCACGGCAGAGGGTGCAACCGCCGAAATTGAGCAACTCGCTCCTCATGGCTTTGAAGTCAAGAAACTGGCGATTTCGCGCTCAGGAGTTGAGTAATCCGCGTCAAATACCGAAAAAATTCGAGTTTGGATGGGTATTTTGGGGTATGAGGACCGAATGTGATACTTTTCGTGCATCGGAAAAAAGCCGTGCAAGATCGGCGGACATTAACCCGATAAGCGAAATTCAAAAAAATCGCTAAAACAATTCTTATCTTCGATCCTTCTCAAAACCTTGAGAGTGATCAACCAAGGTTCTAGGTTAGAACTTTGCGTAGAGGTAGGTAAATAAACAATAACCAAAATAAAAATAAAGACTAAACAAAAGAAAATGGAAATAAATAACTCTAATGAGCGAAAAAACAACTGAACGTCCAGCTAAAGCTGCTGGCGAACTTTCCGCGATGCTCCTTCCAGAACTTAAAAAAGTTGCTGGACAATTAGGCATTGAAGGCGCAGCAAAGATGAGTAAGGCGAGTCTGATTCAATCGATCGCTGACCTCCAAGCCGCCAATCGGGAAGCGGCTAAGGCCGAACGCGAAGCCCGGCGCTTAGAGCGTCAAGAGGCACGCAACAAAAAGAACAAACCCGCCAAATCCGGAACTCCGCGCCGATCAACTGATGCCGAGGAAACCGAGGAGAGCGATGAGACGGATAATTTAGAAAATAACGATGCGCCAGAACAAGAATCTAACGCGGGGAGTGAATCCTCAGAATCGCAGCGCCGTGATTTCAACGAGCGCAATGGCGGCTCAAATGATCGCGGTGGACGAGATCGAAATGGTCGTCGTGACCGCAATGATCGAAATGATCGCGGGGACAGAAATCGCTTCCGCGAGCGTGGCGAACGCGGGGAGCGCCAAGAGCGCGAAGTCCAGCTTGCTGAAGATGACGTACTTGTTCCAGTCGGGGGATTGCTCGATATCTTGGATTCTTACGCATTTATTCGAACGCAGGGCTATCTCGCCGGACCAAACGACGTCTACGTTTCTTTGCAGCAAATCCGTCGTTACGGATTACGCAAGGGCGATGTCATCACAGGCCAGGTGCGCCAACCACGTGAAGGAGAGCGCAAAGAAAAATTCAACGCTCTCGTCCGCTTAGATTCCGTCAATGGATTAGAGCCTGAAGCAGCGCGCGATCGCGTTGACTTTGCCAAGCTCGTACCTCTCTACCCACAAGAGCGTTTGCGGTTAGAAACCGAACCAAATATTTTGACTACTCGCGTCATCGATCTGGTCGCACCAATAGGTAAGGGCCAACGCGGATTGATAGTTTCCCCTCCAAAGGCCGGTAAGACGATGGTCCTGCAGGCTATCGCAAATGCAATTACCACCAACAATCCAGAGGTTCACTTGATGGTGGTGCTGGTCGATGAGCGACCAGAAGAAGTTACTGACATGCAGCGCAGCGTTAAAGGTGAAGTCATTGCATCCACCTTTGACCGTCCGGCAGATGATCACACCAGCGTTGCAGAATTAGCTATCGAGCGTGCGAAGCGTTTAGTTGAGATGGGTCACGACGTGGTCGTCCTACTCGACTCAATCACTCGACTTGGACGTGCCTACAACATTGCAGCTCCAGCATCAGGACGTATTCTCTCCGGTGGCGTAGATTCAGCAGCGCTGTATCCACCAAAGAAATTCTTCGGAGCCGCTCGTAACATCGAAAATGGCGGATCATTAACGATCCTTGCGACGGCTTTGGTCGAAACTGGATCAAAGATGGATGAAGTTATTTTCGAAGAGTTCAAGGGCACCGGA